>CAJPQU010000001.1 GCA_905372875.1 uncultured Schwartzia sp.
CCCCAGAAGCGGAAGCGCGGCCACATCCTCCGGATCTACGTCCGCCGCCCAGCCCCCGACAGCCCAAGGGCCCCTGCCCGAAGAAAAACGCATCCGGCGTCGGAAACGGCCGGAGGACTCGTGGTTCACCTTTTCCCTCAAGAGCATGTGGAGCATCGCAGCCGCCATCCTTCTCCTCTGGGGGCTGCATAGTTTTTGGACCAGCTGGCGCCTGAACGCTTTTTGCTGCGCCGTCCAGGAAGCGGTGAACGCCCCAGACGGTATCGAAAAACTTCCGCAAATCAGCGATTGGCGCGTGCGGGAAATCGAGGAAGGGACGCTCCAGGTTTCGCGGGGAGACGGCGCTTACACCGTCTACGTCTGGCGGCTCTCGGGCGGCGGTTACTTCGTGGATACCATCGCCCGCCGGCCCTGACCGGCGTCCCGCTATGAAAAAGAAGCGAATCCTTCACCCGCTCCTCCTCACCTTGACGGCGCTCTTGCTCCTCACCGGCTGCCGGGACGGTGCCGCCCTCACCCCGCCTTCCGCCGCGCCTGCCGACCGTGTGGAAGCCCTCTTATCGCGCCTTTCCCCGACGGAAAAAGTGGGGCAAATGATGATGTGCGGCCTCATGACCGCCGCCTACGACGAAAACTGCGCCTATCTCCAAAACGAATTTGCCGTGGGCAGCTTTATTCTCTTCGACCGAAACGGCAACACCGCCGAAGAGGTCCGTGCCCTTACCGCCGCCCTAAAGCAGGGAAACGCCACCCCCGTACCCCTCTTCCTCGCCATCGACGAAGAAGGGGGCGCGGTGGCCCGCTTCTCGGATTTCCTGCCGCCGCCCCCCGCCGCCTCTGCCCTCGGCGAAGCAGGGGATCCGGCCACAGCCCAGCGCTGGGCCGCCGATACCGCGGAAAATCTTCACGCTTTAGGGGTAAACTGGAACTTAGCCCCCGTGGCTGACCTCGGCCTGGCCAACGGTCGCTCCTACAGCGGCGACCCGGCCGTCGTCACTGCCTTTCTCCGTTCCGCGGCGGCAGGCTACCAAGAGAAACATTTTCCCTTTTGCCTCAAGCACTTCCCCGGCATCGGCAAGGGCGCGGCGGACACTCATGACGACGAAGTTACCGTCGCCACTTCCCTGGAAGAACTTCGCCAGGAAGATATGGCCCCCTTCACCGCCCTCATCGCCGACACCCCGGCCACCGACTTTGCCGTCATGATCGGCCACGTTCGCTATGACGCCATCGACGATGCCCCTGCCAGCCTATCTCCCGCCATTATCACCGGCCTCCTCCGGGGTGAACTGGCATACGACGGCGTCGTCATCACCGACAACATCACCATGAAAGCCGTGGCGGCACGCTATTCCCCGGAAGAAGCAGCCCTTCGCGCTGTCGCCGCCGGAGCCGACATCATCCTGGTCAGCCACGAGTATGAAGCCGCCATTGCCGCCTACAACGCCATCCTTCGCGCCCTAAACACCGGCGTCATCCCTATGGAACGCATCGACGCCTCCGTCCGACGCATCCTCCGCCTGAAGTTAGCCCATGAAGACGTAGCCAAATGATACAGCAAAAAACCGACGCCCCATACCAGACACTATCGTCTGACATAGGGCGTCGGTTTATGTTCATTGCCGCGCCACAAATGACCGCGTAATACGATGAAATATCAGCCCCCATAGAGGACCGTGCCGGTCATGAAACGAGAGGTGTTACTTGCAGCTTCAATCCCAACGGGCGCATCAACTTCATCAAGGTGTCCAGCTTTGGCGTTGTCTTAAAGGACTCAATGCGGGCAACGGACGATTGGGGAATATGGCACTCGGCAGCCAGCGCCCGTTGACTGATTCCCAATTCCATCCGCTTTTGAATAACAGAGGAAACAATAGCGCTCAACATCTCGATCTCTTCCATTTCCTGCTTACTGCCTGCATCGATTGACTTCACATGACGTTTATAATCTTCCCATGTTTTCATAGCTTATCCACTTCCTTTCTGGCCAGATAGTCGTCACGTTCTCTCTTCGCGCGTTGGATTTCACGGGCCGGGATTTTCATCGTCTTCTTGCGGAAATGATGGAGCAGGACAAAGGTATCCTCGCCGCAGTAAAAGTAAAGCACGCGATTATTGCCGGGGCGCAGTTCCCAAATGTCTTCCTCGATATGCTTGGTGATGGTGCTTGGCAGAAAGGTCCCATTCTTCGACAACAGATCGATGTAAAACAGCATTTGATTGTACTGAATCCGGGCATCTTTGTTCGACGCACCCTTGCTGCGCAATTCTTCAAGGAAATCCCAGACATCCGATGCCCCGGCTTTCGTTTCATAAAACTTGACGGTAAACATAATATCTCCCATCTGCATGGCTTTTCTTGATGATAGCACAAACGCTATCTAAAGACAAGAGATGCGGTTAACACGAGAAAATCGTAGGCGCAGCGCCAAGACAAAGGGACGCCCTACGCCAGAGCTTATCGTCTGGCGTAGGGCGTCTTCTTATTGTGGTTTATTTTCCGGCGATGGTGCGGTGCCTAATACACATGTTTTTCCCCGGGCACTTTCACATTTTTTCTCTCGCGGCAGGAAACCTTCTTGTTATCAGAGAATTATATCGTTATAAAAAGCGATCGAGGAGGGATTTCGATGCAGGAATATGGGAGCGCGAATCTGCGCAACGTCGCCGTCGTCGGCCACGGGCGGGCCGGGAAGACGAGCCTGTTGGACGCTTGCCTGTTTAACGCCGGAGCGGTCAACAGGCTGGGAAATACCGCCAACGGATCGTCTTTTTTGGACGTCGAGCCGGAAGAAATCCGGCGCGGTTTTTCCATCGACAGCAAGCTGGTTGCCATAGAATGGCAGGGCTGCAAGCTGAATCTGCTGGATACGCCCGGCTACCCGGACTTCATCAGCGAAGTCAAGGGAGCGCTCACGGCGGCGGACTGCGCCCTCATTGTCATCTCAGCTCCCTCCGGCATTGAGATTGAAACGGAAAAAGACTGGCGGCTGGCGGAAGAAATGGCTCTTCCCCGAGCCTTCTTCGTCAATAAAATGGATCGGGAGCACGCGGACTTCCAGCAGGTAGTGGATGAGCTCCGCGTGCGTTTCGGCAAAGGCGTTGTCCCCGTCCAGCTTCCCCTCGGACAGGAATCCTCTTTTCAGGGCGTCATCGACCTTCTCACCATGAGCAGCAAATTCACCTCCCATGAGGAGGAAACCATCGTCACGGGCATTCCAGAATATATGGACGAGGCGGTGGAAACGGCCCGGCAGGCGCTGGTGGAGGCCCTAGCGGACTTTAATGACACCCTCTTAGAGAAATTCTTAGACGGCGAGGATATTCCCCAGCACGAGATCGGGCAGGCGCTGTCCGACGGGATCGCCGCCGGGAAGGTATTCCCCGTATTCTGCGGGGCTGCGGCCCAGAATGTGGGGGTCCGAAAGCTCATGAACGGGATCATCTCCTATCTCCCCGCCCCGGGGAGCCGCAGCGCCATCGGTACCGAGCCGGGAAAAGAGGATACCCTTTTGGAACGCACTTTGACCGACCCCTTTTCCGCCCAGGTCTTTAAGACCGTCGTGGACCCATTCGTGGGGCGGCTGACGTTTCTGCGCCTGCGCTCCGGGACGCTGACTCATGACGACAGTGTGTATAACGTCAGCCGCGGCGCCATCGAACGCATCGGCGGCCTGTTCACCATGCAGGGCAACCAACAGATCAAGGTAACCCGCGCCCTTGCCGGGGATATCGTTGTAACGTCGAAACTCACCGCCACCCGCACCGGCGATACCTTGGCGGATAAGAACGCTCCCATTTGCTACGAGCCCATCGCCTACCCCGGCTCCATGCTGATCATGGCCGCCTACCCGAAGAAGAAAGGCGACGAGGAAAAGGCCTTCGGAGCGCTGGAAAAGGCGCAGGACGAAGACCCCACCATCGTCGTCTTTAAATTCCCGGAAACGAAGGAGACCCTCGTCCGGGCCCAGGGCGAGGTACAGATTGAGATATTAGGGGAGCGGCTGACCCGAAAATTCGGTGCGGAACTTGCGTTTCGCGAGCCGAAGGTGCCGTACCGCGAGACGATCCGAAAGTCGGTGAAAGCCGAGGGTAAGCATAAAAAGCAGAGCGGCGGCCACGGCCAGTACGGCCATGTCTGGCTGGAGATCAGCCCCCAGCCCGCGGGAGAAGGGAACGCCTTCACCGAGACGATCTTCGGCGGCAGCGTGCCGCGCCAGTACGTCCCGGCGGTGGAGAAGGGGACGGCGGAGACGCTGGCCGGAGGCATCTTGGCGGGCTATCCCGTGGTAGACGTGAAAGTGAACCTCTGCGACGGCTCCTATCACACGGTGGACTCCTCCGAAGCCGCCTTTAAGGCCGCCACTGCCCTCGCCCTCCGCAAGGGGATCAAAGAAGCCGATCCCATACTCTTAGAGCCCATTTACAATATCTCCATTTCCGCCCCGGAATACTTCATGGGAGAGGTCATGGGGCAGCTGAACGCGAAGCGGGCACGCATTTTAGGGATGGAGAGTCAGGGCCGCGATATAAGCGAAGTAAAGGCCCAGATCCCGGCTACGGAACTCTATAAATACGCCACCGACTTGCGGGCTCAAACGAAGGGACGCGGTGTTTTCACCACAGAATTTTCCCACTACGAGGAAATGCCGCCGAAGATGGCGGAAAAAGTCATCGCCGCCTATCAGGAAGCACGGAAATAAAGGGATAGAGAAAACCGCCTCTCGGATAAAGAGGCGGCTTGTTTTAATGATATCCCTTACTTCCACAAATCCATCATCCCAAAGTGTCCCTACTTCTTTTGATTTTTCGTCATTTCCAGAGCGTTGTTGAGGAAAAATTCGCCGCCCATGGGGGAGGTGCAGTCCTTTTCCATGAGGACGTTTTTATTTTCATCCCGAAAGGTCAGGCAAAAGGCCTCGTCTGTGGGGGCCGACGCTCCTGAAATAGGCGTAACAAAAGCCGATACCCCCGGCGCGTAGTCGCGTCGGTAGTAGACTTCCCGGACCGGGTGGAGTCCTTTATCGTCCTCCCGCCGCTTAAAGCGCAATTTGAAGGCAAAAATATCGTCTAACCGCATGATATCCCCTCCTGTCGCAGTTTCTCTTTCCCCCATAAAAAATCAACGTCAGTAATCCCCTTTTGACGCGAGGATGCGTGTGCCGCAGACGAAACACACCTGTTATCCATTGCCATGGCGCGCCGGCGCCCTGTCCTCCAGCAAACCGATGAACAAGTATATCAACTGCCCGACGAAAAACGCCGCCCCGGCCAAGAGCATAAGTCCCGCCCCCAGGCCGAGGGAATCTTGGCCTGGCCCGGTATACGCCGCCCAGTGATCTTCCATCTCTTCGTCGAGAACGCGCCACGCCAAGAGGCTGAGCACAGTGGCCAACGGGGCGAGAACTGCCCAGAGGCCCGATCGGCCAAGCACATGGAGACGGTGCGCGGCGAGGATCGTCTGCGAAGCATATACTATCGCGGTAAAAGCAATCCACACGGCGTAAATAGGAAAAATATATTTTCCCCCATCGCTGGACCACATAACCGTAAGATACAGGAAGGAAACGAGCCAAGTCATCGCGATCTCTGCCGCCAAAAGCGCCGCCCAAGCGTCAACATAAGTCTCGCGAGGGATCCTTCCTCGGAGAGAGAAAAAGAATTTCAGTATGTTGTCCATCATTTTCTCCTCTCGGAGCTAGGCACGGTCGCCCATTGGATTTGTCGCGGCGCGCCGGTGCGGGGGCGGTTCCTTATCATCCGACTCTTTCCCGTATCATATGGGTCTATCAAACTTACGGACACGCCAAAGAACGCCAAAATTTGCCCTTGACACTTCTCCTGGCGGCATGTATAATCGAGTACGTTGACGAGGGATTGGGGTATCGCCAAGTTGGTAAGGCACGGGATTCTGAATCCCGCATGCGTTGGTTCGAGTCCAGCTACCCCAGCCAGTGACTGTTCGCACCGCGATGGCGCGGTGCTTTTTTATCCCTTGGGGAAAACAGAACGCGCCGCCTAAAATTTGATGTCGTGGGCGATGGTCTGATCGCTTTTCCCCAAAACCCAGCCCAGTACCTTAATCTCCGCATAGAGCATGACCCGCTGTTCCCGGGGATCCACTTGCGCCCGGGTAAGTTCTTTATATTGGGCGATCTCCTGCTCGTAGCGGGCACGGATCGTGGAGGGGCTGCGCATTTTCTCCCGATGATCCGCCGCATAGGCTTTGCTGCTGATGATGTCTTTGTACGTCATATCGCACATCCTCTTCCTTCTTTTTCTTCTCCACCCCTAACGGCAGGGATTTCTTCCCCCGCCGCGAATATTATTATATCAAAAAGAAGGGGGAAACGCCATGCCTTATGTAAACATCAAGATCACCCGGGAAGGCAACGTGACGGCCGAGCAAAAACGCCGCCTTATCGAAGGGGCGACGGATCTCCTGCACGACGTCTTGGGGAAAAACAAAGCGACCACCGTAGTGACCATCGATGAAGTGGACACCGATAACTGGGGTATCGGCGGCCTTCCGGTGACCGCCCTGCGGAAAAAGCGCTGAAACACGCGCCCGCTTCTTCCTGCTCGCGATTTACCCGCGACGGGGTATTTCTTTTACGCTCTACTTTTCGTGTGCCGTTTCTGTCAACCACTTTTACGGCGCCGATAACAGAGGACCATCCGCTGGGAAATATCCAGCAACCTTTGACCTTTAGGAGGTATTTTTATGGGAAAGATTTATCAAAGCATGACAGAATTGATCGGTCATACGCCGCTTCTGGCGGCTCGTCGGTTCAGCCGGGAAGAATCCCTTCCCGCTACGCTCTTAGTGAAGCTGGAATATTTTAATCCGGCGGGAAGCGTGAAGGATCGCATCGCAGCGGCGATGATCGAGGACGCGGAAAAGCGCGGCCTCCTGACGAAAGATTCCGTCATCGTCGAACCTACCAGCGGCAACACGGGTATCGGCCTGGCCAGCGCGGCAGCGGCCCGAGGCTATCGGGCCATCCTCACCATGCCGGAGACGATGAGCATAGAGCGCCGTAAACTGCTGGCGGCCTACGGCGCAGAAATCGTGCTGACCGACGGCGCCCAGGGCATGAAAGGGGCCATCGCGAAAGCCGAGGAGCTGGCGAAAACCCTTCCTCACGCCTTTATCCCCTCGCAGTTTACCAATCCCGTGAACCCGGCAGCCCATGAGGCGACCACCGGGCCGGAGATCTGGACGGATACCGACGGCGCAGTGGACATCTTCGTGGCCGGGGTAGGGACCGGCGGCACGGTAACCGGAGTCGGGCGTTTTCTCAAGAAAAAAAAGCCCGGCGTCAAAATCTACGCCGTAGAGCCCGAAAACTCAACGGTATTGAGCGGCGGCGCCCCCGGTCCGCATAAGATTCAAGGGATCGGCGCCGGATTCATCCCCCAGACGCTGGATACGAAAATTTACGACGAGGTGCTGACCATCTCCAACGAGGCCTCCTTCCAATACGCCCGGAAACTCGCCCGCACGGAGGGAATCCTCGTAGGCATCTCCTCCGGCGCAGCCTTGGCGGCGGCGGTAAAGCTGGCGGCCCGCCCGGAAAATGCGGGCAAGACCATCGTCGCGTTGCTGCCGGATACCGGCGACCGCTACCTCTCCACGGATCTTGTCGAGGCGTAAGCGAAGCGTTGACAAAAAGAACTATCCTTAAAAAAGGGCTGCTTTCGGGCAGCCCTTTTTTATGTACCGACCCCGGGGCCCCGGATTCGTCTCCCATTGGCCGCCGCGGCGGCCAATACCGAAAAAGACGGCCATAGTGGCAAAATTCCTAAAAAATAGTATAATAAGAGCCATCAAAACGAATGGGGGACGGAGGGGTTTTTGTGCGCGTCGTAATCGTGGGAGCGGGAAAATTAGGATACAGCATCGCCGAACTCTTATCCAACGAAGGGTACGAAGTGGTGATGATCGATCAGGATGAGACCCAGCTGGAAGCGGTGAAAAATACCCTGGACGTCCTGACCATTCGGGCTAACGGAGCCAGCCCCGCCACCATGGCCGACGTGGAAGTGCGGGGGGCCGATCTTTTAATCGCGGTGACGGCGGTGGACGAGGTGAACATGATCGCCTGTATCCTGGCGAAAAAACACAAGATCCGCCACACCATCGCCCGTATTCGGGACATAGAATTCGTCGCCGCGGAGGGCGGGTACCTGAAAAAAACCTTCGACATCGACCTCATGTTGAACCCGGAATACATCACGGCCCAGGAAATCTATCGCATCCTCATGACAACGGCCGCCCTCAATGTAGAGGATTTTGCCAGCGGCAAGGTGCGCCTCTTCGAGACAAAGGTGCGCCGGGACTCGAAGATGGCCAACGTGCCCCTCAAGGACATGGATATGCCGGCGTCGGTCTTAGCGGGGATGATCTTCCGGGACCACCAGATGATCATCCCCCACGGCGACGATATTCTAAAGCCCGGGGATAACGCCTACTTCATCGGCGATCCAGCGGAGATCGAAAAGTTCAGCGCCCGCTTCGTTAAGCGCGAAGCCCGCCGGCTGGAACGGCTCATGATCATCGGCGCGGGACGTACCGGCCGAGCGCTGGCCACGATGTTTGAGCCGACGGATGTCAAGGTGAAGGTCATCGAAAAAGACAGCGAGCGCTGCCAGCGGATGGCGGATATGCTGCAAAACGGCATGGTAATTTCCGGCGACGGCACGGACATTGACCTTCTCATGCAGGAGGGGATCCACGAAACGGACGTGGTGGTCTGCCTGACGGAGGACGATAAGCTGAACCTCATGCTGGCGCTTTTAGCTAAGCATCTGGGCGCACGGGAGACTGTGGTGCGGGTGGGGCGCAGCGAATATGTGGATCTCATGGAGAAGGTGGGGGTGGACATCGTCCTTTCGGCCCGGCTCCTATCCGCCAGCGAAGTGCTGGCCTTTGCCCGCCGGGGCGGCGTCGTGTCGGTCTCCCTCTTGGAAAGTGCCAAGGCGGAAGCGGTGGAGGTCATCGTGCAGGAGGGAACGCCGGTGGTGGGGCATCCCTTAAAAGAAGTCCATCTCCCCCGGGAATGCCTCGTCTGCGCCTATGTGCGGGGCGAAGAGGCCGCCATCCCCAACGGCGACTCCGTTCTCCTCCCCGGAGACCGCGCCATTCTCTTCATCGAAACACAGTTTTCCCAGAAGGTCATCCAATACTTTAAGGGCAGGGATCGGGCATGAGCCGCTCCCTGCTGCTGTTCCTCCTGGGGCAGGTGACGCTGCTCTCGGGAGCGGCCATGCTGGTACCGTTTTTTTATTCGCTGAGCCGAATGACGGCGGAGGTACCAGCTTTTTTGGCGTCCCTTCTCCTCGTCATGACAGTGGGCGAAATCATTGTCCGCCTGGGAAAAAACCATCCGCCCCGGATGGAGCTGATGGACGCGGCGGCCCTCTTGGTCTGCGTCTGGCCACTGGCCGCAGCGGCCGGGGCCGTTCCCTTCGTCCTCTCCGGAGTCTTAGGCCCGGTGGACGCCCTCTTTGAAAGCGTGTCTTGTATCACCTCCACCGGCATTTCCTTCCTCGGCCCCACCGCGCCCTACTCCTTGCAGCTCTGGCGCAGCATCATCGCCTGGATGGGCAGCCTCTCCTTCGTCGTTATGCTGGTGACAGTCATGCCCGCCGTCTGCGGCTCCTTCGGGCTGGTCTTAACCTATGAATACAGCCTGTCCTTCAGCCCTCTCTTGGTGCGGATGAAGCGTTCCGCTTGGCAGGCGTTGCGGATCTATGCAGGGTTGACTGCCATCTCCCTCCTCCTCTTTTATTTAGCAGGCTTGGGGCCCCTCGATTCCCTCTCCATGGCCATGATGTCCCTCTCCACCGGCGGGGGCGCTGACCTTCCGGTCTTCATGCTTCAGAACAACCCTTGGCTGGAAATGGCCGCCATCCTCTCCATGCTGCTGGCCTGCGGGAATTTCCTTCTCTACCGGCAGGCAGTACGGCGGCGGGATTTTCGCCTCATCTGGCAGGATACGGAACTGCGGCTCTTTTTCCTGCTGCTCCTCCTCTTCAGCTTGGCCGTCAGCGCCCATCTTTGGTACGCTGGGGTCTACGACCTCGCCGACAGTCTGCGCTACGGCTTTTTTGAGGTGATCTCTTTTTCCAGCACCAGCGGTTTCATGGCCGCGCCGGTGGCGGCATGGCCGGATTTAGATCGCTTCCTGCTGCTCCTCCTGGTTTTCATCGGCGGCTGTATCGGCTCTTTGACGGGAGGGCTGAAAATCAAACGCTTGGTCATCCTCTTCCGCATGACGCTCAGCGAAATGAAGCGTACCCTGCACCCCCACATGGTGGAGCGGATCCGCGTGGGGAAAGAAACCGTATCCATGCGGATCGTGGGCAATATCCTCTGCTACTTCTTCCTGCAATTAGCCGTTTTCTACGTGTTCACGGCGCTGCTTTCCCTCTCGGACATCACCCTGCCGGAAGCGGTGGGTCTGGGGGTGGGGATGCTGTCCAGCGTCGGCACCGCGTCCGGCCTCTACGGCTTCGATACTTACGCGAATTTAGCGCCGGGCTTTAAGCTCCTCTGCTGCTTCTTCATGCTGGCAGGACGCATGGAAATCTTCGCGCTGCTCCTCTGGCTGGGGGGACGGGCGGCGGCAGAACATCGTTGGTGAGGGGGAACGTGTCTTGAATCTGTTTATCATCGCGGACATCTTGGGAAACCTCGCCTACTCCGTCGCCGCCGTCCTCTCTCTCCCCCTCGTCTACGCCGCCCTTCAGGGGGAAGCGGACGCCGCCATGGCTTTCTTCTTCGCCGTCATGGTGAGCCTCGTCGTGGGGGGCGCTCTCAAGCAGCGCGGCGAAATGGTCACGGAGGATGAAATCGCCGTCCGAGAAGGCGTCGCCATCACTGGCGTGGGCTGGTTCATGGTCTCCCTGCTCTCCCTCCTGCCCTATCTCTTGGGGGGCTTTCTCTCTCCCTTAGACAGCCTCGCCGAATCCATCTCCGGTCTCTCCGGAACTGGAGCTACCTTCATCCCCGACTTGGACGTCCTGCCCCGAAGCCTCCTCCTCTGGCGCAGCCTGACGAATTGGATCGGGGGCATCGGGATCATCGTCATTTTCATGGCGCTGCTCCCGCAGTTTGGCCGGGGGGCCATGTTCCTCCTGCGGGCCGAGGCCACGGGTCCCATGGTGGAGCGCCAACGCCCCCGCATTCGGGACAACGCCATCGCTCTCTTTAGCGTCTACATCGGCTACACGCTCTTAGCCATGGGGGGCTATCTCGTCCTCGGCATGAGCGCCTACGATGCACTGAATCACGCCTTCACCACCATCGCCACCGGAGGCTTTTCCACCTACAACGACAGCTTCCTCCACTTCAACAGCCCGGCCATCGAAGCCTGGGCCGTCCTCTGGATGCTCATCTCCAGCGGCAGCTTCGGCATGTACGTCTTAGCCCTCCACACCAGCTGGCGGGTCGTCCTGAGAAACACGGAATTTCGCGCCTTCCTCCTCCTCTTTGTCGTCGCCACCCTCCTCATCGCCTTAGACCTCATGACGGAAATGGGCTTCGGCCTCGGCACGGCCTTTCGCCACGCTGTATTTCAAACCGCCTCCTTGGGCTCCACCACCGGCTTTGTTTCCTACGACTTCGACACCTGGCCTTCCTTCTCGAAGGCCGTCCTCCTCCTTCTCATGTTCGTAGGAGGCTGCGCCGGCTCCACCTCCGGCGGCTTCAAAATTCTGCGCTTCGTGGTCATGCTGCGCCTCATCAAGGCCCTCGTCTGGCAAAAACTCCACCCGAAACTGGTGGCCTACGTCACCATGAACGGCGTCCACCTGCCGAATCAAATCCTCTTCAACATCGCCCGTCACTTCTTCGTCTACGTCATGATGAATGTCCTCTTCGCCTTCTTCCTCATCTTTGACGGCATTCGCATGATCGACGCCGTAAGCGTCAGCATCTCCACCATGGGCAGCGTCGGGCCGGGCTTTGGCATCGCCGGAGCCACCAGCACCTACGCCATCCTCCCCCCTTTCTCCAAAGCCGTGGCCTGTGTCTCCATGTTCTTCGGCCGCTTGGAAATCTTCACCGTCCTGGCCATTTTGACCCCGGAATTCTGGCACAAGGGAAAGAGCTGGTAACATCTCGGCTCTATATGACTTCGATCATACGGAACATATCATTCCGATGGCCTTGCCATTGAAAACGGCATAACGAAGGAAGCGCTGAGAAAACGAAGTCCGTCACTTGGCACAGAAAGGACGGAAAAGATGCGCCAAGATGGGGCGCTGCATGTATCAGCGCCTTTTTTCCATACGCAAAGCGGCCTCGATGGCGTCGAGTTGGCCGCTTTTTTTATTTGCCGCGTCGGAGAGCGGCGCGAAGATGGACGGCTGCCCAAGGCGCTCTTGGAACCAAGCAGCGATTGCCTCTCCCCGCCCTTCATGGAGAACGACATTGAGGGCGGCGCGGCCCGCTTTCCTTATGCTTTCCACCGTGGTGCCCGGTACGCCGAAAGTGAGGTGTACTTCGATGCCCCGCCGAAAGAGCTGCCGCTTGATCTCCGCCAGATTCTCCGCCGCATGTTCCTCCAGGGGAGAAAAGCCGATGAGGTTCACTGTCTCCGGCGTCGGCGGGCACGGCCCCGGGGGCAGCGCTTCCAGCACCGCCAAAAACGCTTTCCCGTAGCCATCGTCAAATTCCCCGGTGAAGCCTCCCGCCTCGGCCACCGCCACGGGGACTCCCGGAGCGAAGGCAGTGCAGATGCCACGGACATCGTCGCCGATGAGCGCCGGGGCGCAGTTCACCGCCACCCCCAACAGGGCGTCGCCCCTTCCCACCCGAGCCTCGAGGAGAGTCTGCCGCAGCGCTTCCTCACCGCCGAAGAAGAGATCGTTCTCCTCGACGAAGGTGCTGAACAGCCACTCGCAGGGGATGCCCCACGCTTCCAGCCGCACCAGAGCTTGGAAAAGAGCAGGCACAAAACGGCAAAGACGAGGAACCACATCAGATTTCGCAGTCCGTTGTAAGTAAAAAGCTGATCGTAGGCCGCGAGACCGAAGATCCCCACCCGCTGAAAGAGCATCAAGAAGCAATACCCGCCGCAGCCATTGATATAAGGACAGCTAAAGCAGGGCAGGGCAAAGCCCAAATGGATCCCCACACGGCCGCCGTACGTCAGGAGGAGGAAACTCGCGGCCTGCGTCAGCTCCCGCCAGCGAAAAACCGTCATGCCCCTCGCCTCCTTTTCCGCCGCCGAATGAGAATGAACGCGCCCGTGACGCCCCCCGCCGCCAAAAGCACGGCGACGCCGTGAAGGACGTCAAGGTAGAAGCGGCGGTCATGGAAGACGCTGATCTGCGTGAAGAGATGAAGCGGCTCGCCGCCTTCCTCCAAAAGCGCGGCGAAAAACACCTCGTCCCGGCTCCCGCGCCCCGGCACCTTGAGCCGGGGAAGAGGCGTTACCTCGTAGGTGAACCTGTCCTGTACCGTCAGCGTCTCCAAAAGACAGCGGTCTTTATCATACACGGCCACCGCCGCCGAACGGCCCTCTCCCTGCTGGAGAATGAACGACATCGGACTTCCGGTGCGAAAATTGTAGCCTTCCTCCGTTTCCGCTTCCAGGTATGGCGTATCCGCCGGCATCGCCGCATCTTCCGGCCAATCGGCGGGATCGCGCCCCCGGGCGTAGACCGGGCGCAGCGCCTGCACTACATAAAGCTGCCCGCGATAGCGCAGCTTGGCGATGATGTTGCACGAAGCCCTTCGGGGAAGGACGAGGCGAAAAGCGGCGTTCTCCTCCTCTTCCCGCACCGTCAAGGGCAGCACATGGGTTTCCTCCTCGGCGCGGCACCGGCAGACGGCGGCTAACACGTCAATCTCCTCCTTTGGGACAGGACGGTCCCCGTCCCAAAGGAAAAAGTCCGCCGTCGCCGATCCGTCCCATTGATCGACGGGATCCGACAGCGAAAAATGCAAAAACGGGGCTCCCGCCGCCTCCGGCGGCGAAAGCGGCAGCGCCTCCGCTGCCGCCCGCCCCGCCGTCAACCAAAGGAGGACGCCGAAGAGCAGCCCTGTCGCTTTATACACCGAAAAAAAGCCTGCCATGAAACCGCCTCCGTCAGGGTCCGCCGCGCTTTGGTGGAGATGCCCCCTCAAGCGGGATATGCCGTCTCGCTTTTGTCAGGGAATGAGAAACGTCAGCGACGCGTAATAATTCTCCGTCATGACCCGCCCCGCTAAATCGCCCCGGGGCTCCATGGTCAGGCCGGCCTTGATGACCCACGGCCCCCAGTGGGTGATGCGGATGTGTGCCACGCCGTTTCTGTCGGTCATGGTGGCGCAAGACGATTCGTCGGTCTGGGAAAATCCTTCGTACTTCGCGGAGAGCTTGACATGCGCCGCCGGCTCGCCTTCAAAAAGCACCCGCACGGGCAGATCACCACCGGTATTGTTCCCTAATTGGTAGGGATTGACGAGAGGGACGATCTCTAACGTCTGCCCCAACAGCCGGTCAAACACCCCCGCCGTCCGATCCCCCACGCAAAAGAGCGTCTTAGCGAACTGCTGGGAATAGGTGCTGGACAAGACATCGGAAAGGCCTGTCATATCCTGCTTGACGCTCTGGGTCTGCCCCTCCGCGTCGCGATACTTCGTGTTATAGGAAGCATGGCGCGTCACGCCGATGAGATAGAAGCCTTCCTCCGCGAGCTTTAGCTCGCTGGCCGCAAATCCCGTCGTCTCTAACTTGACCGTCTTCTCTTCCCCGCCGGGCGTCGTGAGCCAGATACGGTTGAAATCCTCTTCGGAAACGTAGCCGTCCACCGGGAAATGATGCCCCCAGCCCAGGTACAGCTTCGTCTTGGCCAGCGCCTTCTCTGCATCAAACGCGGGATGATAATCCGTCATGTTGATCCAGAGGGCGTGGGCGTCCGCCGTCCCCGGATAGAGCAGCGCCCCCAAGGAAAGCACCGCCGCCGCCAAGGACCCAAAAGCGCGGGAAAATAAATGTTTCGTCATGATGTGATACTCCTTTCTTGTCGCAACCTTTAAAATGTATACTCCACGCCGACGAGGAAACTCCTCTCTCCCCCTTGTTTCATTGTGCTGTAATGAAATTTTCACGGAAAATTCATTTGTATTAACCCTACCATACGTCCTACAACACCGTCAAGCACGCCTTTAGCCCTGTCTTTTGCGTATATATTTAGAATGATTCTCGTATCATTTCACTTTAATTCTTGACAAATACCCTCATAGGGTATATGATGAAGAAGTCAAGAACAGGGAGAACGCATCTCCCGGGAGCAGGGGAAAGAACATGGATGAGCAAAGAGCCGGCGGCTGTGGGTGCTGCCATAAGACGAAGACGCGTTCGGAAGCGGAGTATAAGCGCCTCATTCACCGACTGAACCGCATCGAAGGGCAGATCCGCGGCATTCGCAAGATGGTGGAAAAGAGTGCCTACTGCCCGGATATTTTAGTGCAGTCAGCGGCGGCCACCGCGGCCATTCAAGCCTTTAACCGTGAGCTTTTAAACAGCCACATCCGAAGCTGCGTGGCGACGGATCTCCGCGCCGGGAAAGACGAAACGGTGGACGAATTGGTGGGACTTCTCCAAAAGCTGATGAAGTGAAGGGTGCGGAAAATCATGAATACACGGAGGTATGTAATGTGCCAAATTTAGTTGGCGTTGTGCTTTCGACGGCGATTGCCGCCCTGGGATTACGAGCAGCGGCACGCCACCTGCGGCGGGAAAACGCCTGCTGCGACGAAGAAGAAATATTCCCCCCGCCCAAGGCGCTGACGGCAGCCATCATCGGCTCCAAGGTCGTCCATCTCCGGGGGATGCACTGCGAAAACTGCCAGCGTCGGGTAGAGGCGCTGTTAGAAACCATTGAGGGCGTTTCCGTCCGGGCCGACCTTGCCGGGCAGCAGGCCATCTTGTCCATGAGCCGTACGATAACGGACGAAGAAATTTTCGCTGCCCTCGCAGGCAGCGGCTACCAAGTAACGAAAATTAAGAAGTTGGTGACGTAATCACCAAGCGAAGGAGTCAATCATGAAACAATATACCGTTACCGGCATGAGCTGCGCGGCCTGCGTGGCCCGGGTGGAAAAGGCGGTGGCGAAGGTATCGGGGGTGGAGTCGTGCGCCGTTAGCCTCCTGACCAATTCCCTGGGAGTGGAAGGCACGGCATCAGCGGAAGCGGTGGTAGCTGCCGTAGAAGCGGCGGGCTACGGCGCCGCCCCCAAGGGCGCGGCGGAGCCAGGGAAAGCACCAAGCGCAGCGGAAGACGCCTTGGAAGATAAAGAGACGCCGCGCTTAAAGCGCCGCCTTGTGGCGTCGTTAGGGTTTTTAGCAGCCTTGATGTACCTTTCCATGGGACATCCCATGCTGGGCTGGCCCCTGCCGGACATGTTGTCAGAAAATCCCTTGGCCATCGCCTTAGCCGAGCTGCTGCTCGCCGCCGTCGTCCTGCTCATCAATCAGCAGTTTTTCGTGAGCGGCGGAAAAAGTCTGCTCTCCGGGGCACCGAACATGGACGCCTTGGTAGCCTTAGGGGCGGGTGCAGCCTTTCTTTACAGTGTAGGTGCCTTCTTCACCATGACGGCAGCCGCCATGGCAGGAGAGATGGCGCGGCTCCAGGGGCTTTTCCACGAACTCTACTTTGAGTCCGCCGCCATGATCGTCGCCCTCATCACCGTGGGGAAAATGCTGGAAGCCCGCGCCAAGGGAAAGACCACGGACGCCCTGAAAAGCCTCTTGCAGATGGCGCCCCAGACGGCGACGCTCTTCAAAGACGGCGCCGAGACCACCGTCCCCGTAGGAGAAGTCAAGGCGGGGGACATCTTCGTGGTTCGCCCGGGGGAGACCATCCCCGTGGACGGCGTGGTGGTGGAAGGCACAAGTGCCGTGAACGAAGCGGCGCTCACGGGGGAAAGCCTCCCCATCGACAAGGGGCCAGGGGACGAAGTGGCCTCGGCAACGCTGAACCAGTCGGGCTTTCTTCGCTGCCGGGCGGCACGGGTGGGGGAGGATACCACCCTCGCCCAAATCATCCGTCTCATGGAAGAGGCGGCAGCCACGAAGGCCCCCATCGCCAAGATCGCCGACCGGGTGTCCGGGGTCTTCGTGCCGGTGGTCATCGCTCTGGCGGCCATCACGGCGGCCGTATGGCTGGCCTTGGGGTCACCCGTCGGCGAAGCGGCAGCCCGGGGGATTGCCGTCTTAGTCATCAGCTGCCCCTGCGCCTTAGGCCTCGCCACGCCGGTGGCCATCATGGCAGGGAGCGGCCGGGGGGCGCGGAGCGGCATCCTCTTTAAGACGGCGGCCTCGCTGGAAGCGGCAGGACGCACCCAAATCGTCGCCCTCGATAAGACGGGGACGGTGACCAGCGGCGTCCCCGTGGTCACTGACCTCCGCCCGGCGGAAGGCGTCGCGGAAGAAGAACTTTTACGCCTCGCTGCCGCCTTGGAAGAAAAAAGTGAACATCCCCTGGCCAAGGCCATCCGGCAAAGAGCCCGGGAAGGGGCGCTCACCCTCCCGGAAGGGACAGACTTTCAGGCGCTCCCCGGCCACGGGCTGACCGCCGTCATAGAAGGACAGCGCCTTTGGGGCGGCAGCCGCGCCTTTGTGAGCGGCAAAGCCGTCCTCCCTACGGCACTGGCAGAAGCCGCCGACACCCTCGCCGAAGAGGGCAAGACGCCCCTCTTTTTCGCCCGGGAGGGTGTCTCTCTCGGTTTGATCGCCGTGGCGGACACCCTGCGGGAAGACAGCGTCGCCGCCATCGCCCAGCTCAAGGCTATGGGGCTGCGGGTGGTCATGCTCACGGGGGACAATCGCCGCACCGCCGCCGCCATTGGCCGCGCCGCCGGCGTGGACGAGGTCATCGCCCAAGTCCTTCCCGCCGAAAAGGAAGCCGCCATCCGCGCCTTACAAACCGCGGGAAAAACGGCCATGGTGGGGGACGGCATCAACGACGCGCCGGCGCTTTCCCGGGCCGACATCGGCATCGCCATCGGCGCGGGGACGGACATCGCCATCGACGCCGCCGACATCGTGGTGATGAAGAGCCGCCTCTCGGATGTGGCAGCAGCCATCCGTTTAAGCCGGGCGACCCTGAAAAACATCCGGGAAAATCTCTTCTGGGCGTTCTTCTACAATATCGTCGGCATTCCCTTAGCAGCGGGGGTCTGGATCCCTCTCTTCGGCTGGACGCTCAGCCCCATGTTCGCAGCGGCGGCCATGAGCCTTTCCAGCTTCTCCGTGGTGACCAACGCCCTGCGGCTCAATTTTTTCTCTCTCTATGACGCGGCGAAAGACAGGCGGCGCGAACCGGTTGTTCTCCCCGCTGCCCTATTCTCAACGGAAAGGAACGTGAAAACCATGACAAAGACCATGAAAATCGAAGGCATGATGTGCGGCCACTGCGAGGCCACGGTAAAGAAAGCATTAGAAGAATTACCGGCCGTCACGGAGGCCAAGGTGAGCCACGAAGCCGGCACGGCAGTGCTGACCCTCTCGGGGGACGTCGCCGACGACGTCTTAAAAAAGGCCGTGGAAGCCAAGGATTATCAAGTCACCGGCATCGAATAAGACCGCTAACACCATGCATAGAAAAACGCTTGGCGAAGAGAAATCTTCGCCAAGCGTTTTTCTATGCGTTTCCTTCAGAAATGTTACCCTTCCGACGGCTGGGGAGGTCATCCCGCAGCCAAGCCGCCATTTTTTATCCAGCTTCGACAAAAGGCCGATATAAAGCTCTTTGATGTGCCGGAAAATATTCCGCTTCGTCCCGCCTATGCCTTGCCTGCCCCCCGGGCAAAGAAAATGCCGCCCTAAAGGAGACATGTGTCTGTTCTTTCAGGGGCGGCGCATGGTTTTCGCAAAATCAAAAATATAAATTGAGCAGCGTTCCCAGGCGGTTGTAATTCGCCTGCTGGAGGAGCGCCCGGTTAGAGTAGTTCAGCTGGGTGGGATCGACGGCTTTTTTCCCCACCAGAGACTCTACCCCGGGGAAGAGCTGGCCCTTCTGGAACGTCGCCTGATTCGCCCGCGCCTCGGCTCGCCCGGCCAAACCGTTTTTCCCTAAGACCGCTTCCACCGTCTTGGGAGATTTCTTCAGTGCCTCCGTCAGGCGGTCATTGTCCACCTTGAGTTGTCCCGTGGCCGCATCCGTGGTGACGCCTACCGATTGCAGCGAGCGGGAGAAATACCGCTCCTCCTTAAAGGTGTCCGCCATGCGTCCCACCCGGCTGGACACGTCGGCATTGCTGTCAAAGAATTTCACCGCGTCGTTATACTGATTGACGAAATCATTGACCTTGCCGAGGACGGCCTTCGTATTGGCGTCGGTCTCCGCCGCCGTTTGCCCGTTGACGTTGAAATCGGCGGATTTCAGTGCCGCGGCGGATTTTTTGAGGTTTGCCGTCGTCTTGTCGGCTTCGGTATTGAACTGCTTCTGCGCCGCTGAATACTGCTTTAAAAGGCGGCCAATCTGGGGGCCGCTGCCGTAAAGGGAGGCAAATGCGTTATACCGGTTCTCCCGCGAGGACGTCCTTCGCTCGCCCCAAAAAGAATTTTGCGCGTTCGCGTTCGACAGGCGGCCAAAGGCCAGCCCGCGGTTGGCGATCTGATACATCAGCGACGTCTGCCGTGCCGTAGAAAAAATCGTTGCCATACGTCCTTATCTCCTTCCCTGTGAGAAAATCATATCCGTTGCTTTTATTTAATCCTGTACGATATCACCTTACATCATAATTATACTATAACCACTAAGATTATATCACATTTTTCTGAAGGCGGAAACAGAATTTTCCTTCTTCAGCGCAGCGTCTCCACGGTGAAGGCTGACGCGCCGCAGCGGGCGCAGCGATAGCGGCCGGGATGACGGACGATGGCCCCAGCCCGCAGGTAACAGAAAGCGCTGCCGCAGGCCCCGCAAGTCACCCGGTAGCGATAGCGCAATGCGATAGGGAGGATGGCCGTTTCCGCCGAATGAACGGTGAGGGAGAGCCCCAAGGCCTCATTGAGCTTTCGCAGGAAGAAACGAAAGTGGGTGCCGTGTCCCTCGCCATAGGGCAGGCAAGCGTGGAGCATTTCGTGGCCGATGACGTTGACGAGGTTTTCCTCGTTGCCGGGAAAAAAGAGGTGCCGGCTGAAGGCGAGCACGCAGCGCGTATCATCGGCGCGGCGGATGAGACAGGTGCCAAATTCCCGAAGCCCCCGGGAAAGGCGAATCCGCTCCACCTGCCGCAGGGGGAGCGGCCGCCCCGCGTAGTGCCGCAATACCGCCTCCATCGGGGGACGATAGGCAGCGATGATGTCCGCCGCCAACATGCGCCGGGCCGCGTCCGTCTCCGCTCCCGCAAGGGCGGCGCGAAAATCCGCCGCCGTAGGAAGTGTATCCGCCAAAAACGGAAAATACGCGGCGCCCTGTTTTCGTCCCTCTTCCCCAGCAAAAGGCCACGCCTCTCTCCCGGGCGCCGATAGCGGCGGCGCGGATCGGGCCGCTTCTCCTGTGCGTTCCGTACCCCAAAGATTTGTCATCTTAGCGGGCGCTCTGGATCGCCTGCCGGATCGCTTCATCCTCTTCGTCAGTCAGAGTATAGGTGGATTTCCCGGCCTCGATGGGCTTCACATAGCTTCGGGAATCTTCGCGCCCGAAAATACTGGACAGCACCACCCCGTTGTTTTCCGAATCTAAGAGCGCCACGGCATAGGAAAGATCGCTCCCCATGTCTTCAAAGGCGCGAAAGCGCACCACCCCCACCCGGGTGATCGCCTTCGCCAAGAGGGCGCTGATGCGGCGATTTTCCGCCTGAAGCTCCTGATTTTCCGCCGCCACAGCGTGGGTCTCCTCGATGTGTCCCAAGAGCATCGCCTCAAAATCCCGGCCCGTTTCCTCCCCCGTCATCATCTGCCGGTAGCGCCCTTTGAGACTGCTGACGGCCACCAGAAGATAAATGATGAGGAGGATTAAGAGCGCCATCACAGCGGTCAAAGCGCCCACTAAATACGGCAAATTCTCCCCTTGCAAAAAAGATAATATCGCTTTCTCCATTTACTCTCCCTTATCTCCTCTACTGTTCTATCAGGTGGTAAAGCGGCGGGAAACCTCCCGCAAGAGCGTCTTTTTGCGCTCCACACTCTCCGTGCGCACTTCTCCCAGCGCTTCGACGATGCGGTCCAGATCCGCCTGATCCTTGAAATTGATGACGATGCGGCTCTGGGTCATGCCCACATGAATATGTACCGGTGCGCCGAAGAACATTTTTAGTTTATCTTCCGCGTCCTCGATGAAAAATTCTTTCTCCTTCACCGTCACCGCCGGTTCCTTCAGCCACTCCACCGGATCTAAAAATTTCGGATCCTTTTTCAGCTTGGTCACCAGCTGCTCCGCTTCCCGGGCCGAAAGATTATGCCCAGCGATGTGATCTGCCGCCTTCTGCACCAATTCCGGCGTGGAAAGGGCCAGGAGCGGCCGGGCCTGCCCCATGAGCAGTACCCCCTGCAGCAAGCTCTCCTGCACCTTCTTCGGCAGCGCCAAGAGCCGCAGGATATTAGCGATGTGAGAACGGCTGGCCCCCACCTTTTCCGATAATTCTGCCTGCGTCAGCCCAAAGCGATCCATCAGCACCTGATAGGCCCGCGCTTCTTCGATAACGTTAAGATCCTCCCGCTGCACGTTCTCAATGATGGCCACTTCGGCCATTTCCAGCGGGTTAAAGACGCGCACAATGGCGGGGATCTCTTTCAGCCCGGCCAGTTTTGCCCCCCGGTAGCGGCGCTCCCCGGCGACGATCTCATACCCGTCCCCTGCCGGCCGTACTAAAATCGGCTGTAAAACCCCGTACTGCCGCACCGACGCCGCCAACTCCTCCATGGCCGCCTCATCAAAGGTCTGCCGCGGCTGCTCCGGATTCGGGTGGACCCGATCCATGGGGAGCGACTCCACCCTTTGCCCATGCACCCCCGCCGCATCAGGAGCCGTGCCGTCTATCGAAGGCGCAGGCGCCTCCCGCCATTTCGGTGCGGTGGGAAGAAGCGCCCCTAAGCCGCGCCCTAGGCCTTTCGTCTTAGCCACGTTTTGCCACCTCCTTCGCCAACGCCATGTAAACTTCCGCCCCTTTCGCCTTCTCATCGTAAAAGACGGCCGGCATCCCGTAAGAAGGCGCTTCGCTGAGGCGCACCGTCCGGGGAATCACCGTATCATACACCTTATCGGGGAAATACTTTCGCACTTCTTCCACCACCTGCTGCGACAGATTCGTGCGGTAATCGTACATGGTGAGCAGGACGCCCGCCACCGTCAGGTTCGCATTCAGACTCTCCTGCACCAGTTTCAAGGTACTGAGGAGCGCCGTCAATCCCTCCAACGCGTAAAACTCGCACTGGATCGGCATCAAAAGCCCGTCCGCCGCCGTCAGGGAATTGAGATTCAAAAGGCCCAGGGAGGGAGGGCAGTCGATGATGATGAAATCATACGCGTCCCGCACCGTATCCAGCGCTTTCTTCAGGCGGAATTCCCGGCCTTCTGCCTGGGCCAGCTCGATCTCCGCCCCCGCCAAATTGATATTAGCCGGAAGAATATCCAATTTATACGCCGTGGTACGGATGGCTTCCCGGGGCGCCAGACCGTCCAGGATCACCTCGTACACCGTGGGCGTCAGCGTCCCCTTATCGAGGCCCACGCCGCTGGTGGCGTTGCCCTGGGGATCAAAATCCACCAGGAGAACTCGCTTCCCCAATATGCCAAGCCCGGCGCTCAGATTCACCGCCGTCGTCGTCTTGCCCACGCCGCCCTTTTGGTTGGCTACCGCTATAATTTTTGCCAACGCCTCTCACCCCGCCCTTCTCTCAATTTTCGGCTTACGGTTTGTTTCTATTATAGCGAAACTTTTTCGGAAGATAAAGAGCCTTCGGCCTCATTTCCCAAATTCTTTCGATAAAAATGTTTCACGTGAAACATTTTTATCGAAAAACGCCTCGCCAATCAGCTTCCATATGTCCCGCGCCGCCGAAGCTTCACCAAAAACACTTCCAGTTTTATCTCCCTTTGATTCGTCACCCCGCAAAGATCCTACCGGGGACAATCCTTCTCATAAAGCCAGCCATGTTATTTTGGTTCCCGTAAAGGCGCCGGCGACAAGGGAAGAGGAATTACAAAACGCGCGCTGCGCATGGAGAAAGGTTGGCGTGTTGTGCAGGCTTTCGGATGCGGTCTCACATTTTTCCGATGTTTCACGTGAAACATCGGAAAAATACGCAGCTTTATAGAAAAGTCTTCCGGTCGGAGCTGCTTTCTTTTGGAAAATGTTTCACGTGGAACATTTTCCAGTTAAACGCCGAAGAAAAATTTTACATTACCAGCGGCGCGTCAAATCATATCTCGGGATCCCATCTTCGAAAAAATTCTCACGCAAAAATGTTTCACGTGGAACAATATACTATCCCTCGCTTTCCGTCATGAAGGCCGCCTCGACAAACTGCGCCAGGGAAGCGCTCCCTTTCGCCGATCTTTTCCACGGCCCCCGATAAAACCCCATGCAGCACGCTCACACCCCATCCAAAAGCTTCTTTTTCTTTCGTTTTTCCGTCGTGTATTCGCCTAAATTGATTTTTCTTTTCCCCTGTTTCTTTTAAAATATTTCACGTGAAACATTTTCTTGGAAGTTGTTTGTCATAGCAGCGGGGGAGTTATTGGGTCGTGGGGACGCAGTGTTTCACGTGGAACATTGGATTTTTATTTCCTCTGTTCGATAGGACAGGAACCGCGGGGGACGTCAACGAACGCCGGACGAGGCAGTCCGTTGTTAGGGCAAACGTTTTTTAAACGGCTCGGCCTGGAATGTTTCACGTGAAACAAAAAATTCAGATCACCTTCTCAATGTTTCACGTGAAACATTATTTCCTATTCCCATCAAAAACAACAGAACTTCTTTGTCAAAAGTATTCCCATCAACATTTTCTCGGTATGCCTCATGATATTTTGAGAGAGCCTCCAGCTTTCGATAAGCACCTCATTTTGTCCATACGGCCTCGCTAACCGGTGCCTTCCCACCGTCCCACCCAAACTCCTCCAATATTTTCTTTTTTTCGGCCACCTTTTCCGCTAAAATTAATTCCCTTTGTCTGTAGAACCTATCCTATGTTCTCCGTGAAATGAAAAAATTTTCCCCGTCACAAAATGTTTCACGTGAAACATTTTTATCGCCGCCTCGCCATCGCCGACCATCTTCCATTTGACGCTTTGCCATATAGGCATTACAATAGATGCATCTTTATATAAAGGATATAAAGGCGGTGTTCTTATGCCAATCTATAACGCACCGCTGCCAAAAGTGGACGCGGCGGAAACACGGCGCTATGCAGGGCTGAAAAGCGCCGTGTTTGATGAAGAAAAGATTCGCCAGGCAGCGGATGAAGCGGCGCTTTTAGCCGCTCCCCGGGGCATCTGGCAGCAATATCCATACGACAGCGAACGTCATACCGTCGTCGCTGCACCGGAATTTCCCATTGTCGGCCGCAGCATTGAGAAACATCTCCAAGGCTGTGAAGCGGTGATCATCTTGGCGGCGACGGTAGGGGAAAGCATTGAGGAAGCTGTAACCCAGCACTTTAACGCGGGGGAGTACGCCTACGCCGTTCTCCTTGACGCCGCCGCCACTGCCGCCGTGGAGCAGGTGGCCGACGCCATGGAAAAAACCATGCGTCCCGCCGCCGCCCGCTCCGGCTGCACCATGCGTTGGCGCTACAGCCCCGGCTACGGTGACTGGCCTCTCACCGAGCAGCCCCATCTCATCCGACTGTCCCAGGCAGAGGAAATCGGCATTCACCTGACGGAATCCCTCATGCTCTGGCCGAGGAAATCCATCACCGCCATCATCGGCCTCGCAAAAAAAGATATCGCGGCCCCCAAAAAGCCATCTCCCTCCGGCTGTGCCGTCTGCGCCAAAACGGACTGCCTCGCCCGGCGTTCGCTGACGGGCTCCGTCGGTTCCTGTCCTCTTGAGCAGGAGCCATAAAAATTCCGCAATGTTCCACGTGAAACATTTTTCCTCGAGACGCGATGATGGATTGATCCACATCCTGTTCCGGACAATCCTTTTTCCCAGCAGCACCAGCGTGCACGGACCGTGCGCCGCTCCGCCTAAAGCTGCTTCCGACAGCGATATTTTCCCATGTTCCAGGGAAACGTTTCCTGCCCTTGGTACACCCTGCCACCGCCCATTTTGCCGATGATTCCGGCGTTTCGGCCATCCGCTCCCGCAATTTTCCACGGTTCGGTTTCCCGTAAAACGACTCGTAAAAAATCCTTTTCTTCTCCGTGCCAAATCACACAATAAAAAATGTTTCACGTGAAACATTTTTCGTCAATCAACCAATAAAAAATAATGTATCGGCCCCTCTCTGACCAACCCCTTCCTCATTTTATTTTAAAGGAGTCCCTATCATGATCCATATTTTTGACGGTGCCACCGGAACTATGCTGCAGGCCGCCGGATTGAAAGCGGGGGAATGCCCCGAACTCGTCAACCTGGAACGTCCGGAGATGATGAAAAAAATCCACGAAGCCTACGTCGCGGCGGGATCCACCATTTTAGAAACGAATACCTTCGGCGGCTGCGCCCTGAAATTAGAGCACTACGGCCTCGCGGGAAAGGCCCGGGACATCAACATCGCTGCCGTCCGCATCGCCAAAGAAGCCGCTGCCGGGCGGGCAGAAGTGGCCGGTTCCATGGGGCCGACGGGGCGTTTTATCACCCCTTTGGGGGACTTAGACTTTGAGGAGGCCTATCAAACCTACGCCGAGCAGGCCGCCGCCTTGGAAGAAGGGGGCGCCGACTACATCCTCATCGAAACCTCCATCGACATCCAGGAGACCCGGGCGGCGCTCCTGGCCGCCAAAGAAGCCACCAGGCTGCCTGTCATCTGCCAGCTTTCCTACAGCGAGGACGGGCGCACCGTCACCGGTACCGATCCAGAGACCGCCGCCGTCACGCTGGACGCCTTAGGGGCGGACATCATCGGGGTGAATTGCTCCTTGGGGCCGGAGCAGCTTCTTCCCATCGTCAAACTCCTCGCCCAAAATACCGCCAAGCCCATCAGCGTCCAGCCCAACGCCGGACTGCCCCAATTCGTCAACGGAAAGACCGTCTTTCCCATGGGGCCGGAGGACTTCGCCCGCTGGGTTCCAGATCTCATCGCCGCCGGGGCGACCTATCTGGGCGGCTGCTGCGGCACCACGCCGGAACACATACGAGCCATCGCCGCCGCGGCCGCTCAATGCCCCGAAGCCAAGCGGATTCCGCTTTCTCCCCGACTCCGCCTCACCAGCCGCAGCCGGACGGTAGTCATCGATCCGCAGCTGCCTCCCGTTCTCATCGGCGAGCGCATCAACCCGACAGGGCGTAAAAAATTAGCGGCAGAAATTAAAGACGGCTCCCTTCTCTCCGTCAAGAAGGAAGCCATCGCTCAAAGCCGCGCCGGGGCCGGTATCTTGGACGTCAACATGGGCGTCGCCGGCATCGACCAAGCGGCAGCCATGAAGCGGGCCGTCATGGAAATTGCCCAGGTGACCACCACGCCCCTCGCCATCGACACCAGCGACGCCGCCGCGTTGGAAGCGGGGCTGCGGGTCTACCCCGGCCGCGCCCTCATCAATTCCGTCAGCGCCGAGCCGGAGCGCATTGACCGCTTCCTCCCGTTGGCGAAAAAATACGGCGCCGCCATCCTCTGCCTGCCCCTTACCGCCGACGGCGTTCCCCAGACGGCGCCGGAACGTCTCGCCGCTCTCTCCACCATCCTGGAGGCCGCCCGAAAAATCGGCCTCACGGACGGCGATTTCCTTCTGGACGGCCTCGTCATGACCGTCGCCGCCGAGCCGAAGGCCGCCGGGGAGACGCTGCAAACCCTGCGCCTCTACCGCGAGCACTTCGGCTACCCCGCCACTATGGGGCTCAGCAACATCTCCTACGGCCTGCCAAACCGCCCCCTCATCAACAGCACCTTCTTCGCCATGTGCCTCGCCGCGGGACTGGACGCGCCCATCATGAACCCTTACGACGAAGAAATGCAGCGGGCCCTCACCGCCAGCGCCGCCCTCTTAGGGTACGACCCCAACGGCCGCGCCTACGCGAAGAAAATGGCCGCACCGGAGGGCGAGAAAAAGGCCGCCGAAGCCCCATCGGCCGATCTTAACCCCATCGACGCCATCAAGGCCGCCGTCAAAGACGGGGCCAAGGAAATGATGGACGAATTGGTAACCCGGGCGGTCAAGGCAGGGATTTCCGCCAACGATATCACGGAAAAAGCCCTCACCGCCGCCATGAACGAAATCGGCGAAGGCTTCGGCGCAGGCACCATCTTTCTGCCGGAAGTACTCCTTTCTGCCGAAGCGATGAAGACCGCCTTCGATAAGCTCAGCGAACTTCTTCCCTCCGCGGAAAAGGAAAAACGCGGCACCGTCGTCTTAGCCACGGTAAAGGGCGACGTTCACGACCTGGGCAAGAACATCGTCGGTGCGCTTTTAGCGAACAGCGGCTTTACCGTCATCGACTTAGGCAAGGACGTCCCCAGTGACGAGATCGTCCGGGCCGCGACGGAACATGACGCCGACATCGTGGGACTCAGCGCCCTCATGACCACCACCATGATCGAAATCGATCAGGTGGTAAACGATCTCAAAGCCATCCACCACCGCGCCCACATCATCGTCGGCGGTGCCGCGGTCACCGAGGACTACGCCCGGGAGGCCGGCGCCGACTACTACGCCCCCGACGGCGTAGCCGCCGTCCGCCTGGCCCGAAAGATCACCGAGAAATAACTACAGGAAAAGCCCGCGGAAAGAGATTCCGCGGGCTTTTCTTTATCTCTGTCATCCTATTGCCTTCAAAATAAATCTGCGTGTGTCCCGGTGCGAAATAAAAACAGCGCCACCGCTGTTTTTTCCACGCGGTAAAAGAGCAGCCAGTCAGGTTCAATATGACACTCCCGAAACCCTTTATATTCTCCAGCGAGTGAATGATCTCGATATTTCTCCGCCAAGGGAAGCTGCTGCGCCAGCGTATTCACGACCTCTTCTAATTTGTCTAAAGGGCAGCCACGTCGTTTCGCCACGCGCAAGTCACGCTTAAAGCGATGGGACAAAACGACTTCAAGCATCGGATAAAACCTCATCCGCCGCCTCGGCAAAGGAAGCATAGCGCTTATACTTTTCGGGATGGGCTTTCATTTCTCCATATTCCGCCAGCGCCGCCTTCGTTTCCCTATTCGGCGTCAATCGCCTGACGGCGAAGGGGATCCCGTCATGACGAACCGCACTTTTCAAAAACATGGTAACGGCCGACGACATTGTCAGTCCAAGATCGTGAAAAAGATGTTCGGCTTCCTCTTTGAGTACCGCCTCGACACGAATATTGATATTCGCTGTAGCCATAAGAAAGTTCCTCCCTTCACTATTGGTTGCCATGATACCATCACTAAACGCGGGCCTCGCTTCGCTTGCCTTTGTTAAGTGGCCAGGTATATATTCTCACTAAGTTCTCACTTCCCTACGGTCGTGTTCACTAAGTGTTCATATTTCACCTGGTCACTAAACGCGGGCCTCGCTTCGCTTGCCTTTGTTAAGTGACCAGGTATATATTCTCACTAAGCTCTCACTTTCCTACGGTCGTGTTCACTAAGTGTTCATATTATATCACAAGAGATAGAATATCGCATACAATGCCAAACAAAAGTGACCCTTGCGCTCCGTTTCTTGACAATGCCTCCCTGTCATGATAGTCTGAAAATGACAGAATGTTCATAAATGATACCATAACGATTCCATACAGGCACCGAGGCCTAGCTCTTGAGGAAGGGATCCGGTAATCTCTTCCCCGATGCCGGCACTTCCCGACAGGCCTGATCTCTCAGTGTTCTTCGCCTGTCATACCAATCAAAAATGAATCCTTACGAGAAAAGGAGCTTATCATGGATACACTCGCTTTGAAATACGGCTGCAACCCCAACCAGAAACCGGCTCGGGTGTTTATGGAAAAAGGGGCGCTGCCCTTTGCCGTGCTGAACGGAACGCCGGGCTACATCAATCTCCTGGACGCCCTGAACGCCTGGCAGCTGGTAGGGGAGCTAAAGGAAGCTACCGGGCTCCCGGCCGCCGCTTCCTTTAAACATGTCAGCCCGGCGGGCGCCGCGGTGAGTGTGCCCCTCTCGGAAACCTTACAGAAAGTCTATTTCGTCGAGGGCATCGACCTCTCTCCTGTGGCCACGGCCTACGTGCGGGCCCGAGGCGCGGACCGTATGTCCTCCTACGGAGATTTCGTGGCCCTATCCGATGAATGCGACGCTCAGACGGCGTCCTTTTTGCAGCGGGAAGTCTCCGACGGCATCATCGCCCCCTCGTATTCAGAGGCGGCCCTGGAGATACTGAAAACGAAGCGAAAGGGGAGCTACCTCGTCCTCCAGATGGATCCGGCCTACGAGCCGAAACCCTTGGAACGAAAACAGGTCTTTGGCGTCTGGTTTGAGCAGCAGCGAAACGACGTGAAGATCACCCCCGCCTGCCTCGCCGACCGGCCCACCAAGGTCAAAGACATCCCAGAAAGCGCCCAGCGGGACCTCCTCATCGCCCTCATCACCCTGAAATACACCCAGTCCAACTCCGTCTGCTACACGAAGGACGGGCAGGCCATCGGCATCGGCGCCGGGCAGCAGTCCCGCGTCCACTGCACCCGCCTCGCCGGGGATAAAGCCGACCGCTGGTTCCTCCGCCAAAGCCCCGAGGTGCTCCGTCTTCCCTTTAAGGATACGGTGCGCCGTCCCGATCGGGACAACGCCATCGACGTGTACCTGGGCGACGAGTACGAAGATCTCCTGGCCGACGGCGCCTGGCCGCAGGTCTTTACGGAAAAGCCCCCGGTCTTCACCCGGGAAGCGAAGCAAAAATGGCTGGCCACCGCCCAAGGCGTCTCTCTCGGCTCCGACGCCTTCTTTCCCTTCGGGGACAACATCGAGCGCGCCCATAAGAGCGGCGTCGCCTACATCGCCCAGACCGGCGGCTCCATTCGGGACGACAATGTCATCGAGACCTGCGATCGCTACGGTATTGCCATGGCTTTCACCCACATCCGCCTTTTCCATCACTGAGGACGCGGCTTTCTGAGTTATCCACAAAGCTATCCACAAACAGGTGTTTTTTTCCGTTTTTTTGTGGATAACTTCCCTCCGCTGCGCCCTCATCCTGCCGCTATTTTCGGACGCATCATCCCCCCAGGCCTGTATAGACGCCTGGGGATAATTTTTCTCCTTGCGCAGTAAAAAAGCCGTACCATATAAGATGGCACGGCTTTTTTATCGGTTACAACGAGATGCGCAGAACGTCCTCCAAAAAATCTGTCAGCGAAGTCGACGTGGCCTTATCTTTGGGATTGCTCATCTTCCTCATGATCCGGTTGTAGAGGGAATCCTCCACGCTCCCCGGCACCAATTCTTCCCAGGCCGCGGCGCTGTATTTCCCCGTAGCCACATCATTTTGAGGGCGTCCGGTGACTTCCAGCTCCGCCAGGAACTGAATCTGGCGCTGAGTGCGGCGCATGTAGTAATGCTCCAAATAATAGTGTCCCATGTAGAGATCGCCAGCCGCTTCTATCGTCTCGGCCCGGGCGGCGTCGGCGATGGGGATGAGGCGGATCCAGACGTCCAGGATCTTCTCGTCGCTATAGGGCATTTTCCGCCAGCGCAGATTCTCCGAATCCATATAATACACATAGGTATCGTCCTCGTAAACGATCGTGTACTTTTGCAGCTCTTTCTTTTTGTGTTTCTTTTCCCGCTTCTCCCGCGCCTTTTGTTCCTTTTTCTCGCGCTTTTCCTGCGCTTTCCTTTCCTTTTCTTCCCGCTTCAGCTGTTCTTTTTCCTCCGGCGTCAGCGCCTTCTTATCCGCCGCGGCACCGTCCTCCTGTCGCGCGGCGGCAACTTTCGCCTCACCGGCGCCGGCCGTCGTCTCTTCTGCCGCCAACGCCTGGATAGGCAGCACCCACAGCGCCGCCGTGGCCAAAAGTCCGTACGCGATCCTTCTATATCCCTTCATGTCCATGCCTCCTGCTTTTTACGCCCCTGTTCTGTTACGTAAAATATTCGCGTTCGTGAGGAAATCTCCTGTCAGGGGCAAAAATTTTCCCCAAAGACTACATCTCAGCCCCAGCGCCCCTTTTTATCACGCGTCCCCGAGGGGCTTTTTCTCCGGGGTTCCAGCCTTGCGGGGATAAAGGGCGGGGGTGGGGCGCATCTTCTTCACGTAGAGGACGGCCCTCGCGTCATCGAGGCCGGGAAGACTCACCGCTTCCGTAACCGGCGGCGCGCCCCCCAAAAGATCAATGGCTTTCGCCGCGGCCGCCGCCTCTTCTTGAACCTTCGCCCCCTTCTGCGCCGCCAAAAAGCCGCCCACCTTCACGAAGGGCAGCGTGTACTCCGCTAAAACGGGCAACGGGGCCACGGCTCGGGCCACAGCCGCGTCGAAGCGTTCCCGGCAGGATTTTTGCCGCGCGGCTTCCTCCGCCCGGGCGTGAAGGGCGGTGACGCCGGTAAGACCCAGGGCGTCAATCACTTCCTCTAAAAAGCGCACCCGTTTTTGCAGCGCGTCCACCAGGGTCATGTCCAATTCCGGGTGGAGGATCTTGAGCGGCAGGCCGGGAAATCCCGCCCCTGTTCCCACATCGACGACGCGGCGCACCTCCCCCGTAAACCAGTCCGGGCGCCATACGGAGGCTGCGTCGATGAAGTGCTTCACCGCTACTTCACGAGGCGCGGTGAGAGCGGTGAGATTCATCTTCTCGTTCCAAGCTAAGAGGAGTGCCCCGTAACGGGAAAATTGCTCCCTCTGTTTGTCCGTCAGGGAAAGACCATACGCTTCCGCTGCCTGACAAAAACTTCGTGTCAATTCGTCCATCGTCGTTTCCTCTCCCGCCGTCTTTCGTTCCCGTCCTTGCCGAAATAAATTCCCGTCCCGGTCTTTCCCCCGACGGGAGGCAGCATGTGCCGTCCGTTCCCGCGCCCCAAAACTTACCCATGCCCGCGCCGCGCCCGTTCCAGCCAGACCAAGAGAAGGGAAATATCGGCCGGAGATACCCCGGAAATGCGTCCCGCCTGGCCCACGGAGCGAGGCCGCAGGGCGGCGAGCTTTTCTCTGGCTTCGTCCCGCAGGCTCGGCACCTGCCCATAATCCATGTCCTCCGGCAGCAGGCGGTTCTCCAAGCGTTCCTGCCGCCGCACGTCCTCTTGCTGCTTTTCGATGTAGCCGTCGTAGGATGCCGCGATATCCACTTCCCGGGCCGCTTCTTTGGCAATGGCCGGCAAAGGGAACAAGGCGCAGAGTTTCCCGTAATCGGCGGCGGGGCGGCGCAGCAGGGCAAAGAGCGACGTCACCACGCGGATCTCGCCGAGGCCCACCGCCTTGAGCTTCTCGTTGATCTCTCGGCTAGGCGTCAGCAGCGTTTCCTTAAGCGCCGCCAGAGCGGCCCCGATCGCCGTCTTCTTCTTCGTGAACCGCGCCCAGCGTTCCTCCGTCACCAGCCCCACCCGGCGGCCGTGCTCCGTCAAGCGCAGATCTGCATTATCCTGGCGCAGGAGCAGGCGATATTCGGCCCGAGACGTCATCATCCGATAGGGCTCCTCCGTTCCCTTCGTCACCAGATCATCGATGAGGACGCCGATGTAGGCCTCGCTGCGCTTTAGAATCAACGGCTCTTTGCCGGCCAGCTGCAAAGCGGCGTTGATCCCCGCCATGAGGCCCTGCGCCGCCGCCTCTTCGTAGCCCGAGGTCCCGTTGGCCTGCCCGGCGGAAAAAAAGCCCCGAATCGCTTTAAATTCTAACGACGGCCGAAGCTGCCGGGGATCGATGCAGTCGTACTCGATGGCGTACCCAGCCCGCATGATCCGACAATGCGTGAGGCCGGGAATGGTGCGGAGAAAAGCGATCTGCACATCCATGGGCATGCTGGTGGACATGCCCTGCACGTAGATTTCCCGCGTATAAAGACCCTCCGGCTCCAAAAAGAGCTGATGCCGCTCCTTATCGGGAAAGCGCAGGATCTTCGTCTCGATGGAGGGACAGTAGCGCGGGCCCACGCCCTCGATGACGCCGTTGGCCATGGGAGCCCGCTGGATATTCTCCCGTAAAATCCGATGGGTGGTCTCGTTGGTGTAGGCGAGCCAGCAGGAGACCTGGGGCAGGGTGGGGGACGTTTCGTCGGTCATAAAGGAGAAATGGGGCGCGTCGTCGTCGCCGGGCTGAAGCTCGAACTGGGAAAAATCCAGAGAACGAGCATCCACCCGGGCCGGGGTACCGGTCTTAAAGCGCATGAGGGCAATGCCCGCCCGGCGAAGAGACTCCGTCAGCTTCATGGCTGGGCGCTGGCCGTTGGGGCCGCTGTCGTAGACGGTCTCCCCGATGATGATCCGGCCCCGTAGATACGTCCCCGTAGCCAGGATGACCGCTTTTCCCCGGTAGATTTCTCCCGTTTCCGCCGCCACGCCCTGCACCGCGCCGTCTTCGATGAGAATTTCTTCCACGAGAAGCTGCTTGACGTCCAAATTATCCTGATTTTCGCAGGTCTCCTTCATGGTAAACTGGTAGAGCTTTTTATCCGCCTGCCCCCGGAGCGCCTGCACCGCCGGACCTTTTCCCGTATTGAGGCGGCGCCGCTGGATGAGGGCCTTGTCCGCGGCAATTCCCATCTCCCCGCCCAAAGCGTCGATCTCCCGCACCAGATGCCCCTTCGCCGGGCCGCCAAGGGAAGGATTGCAGGGCATGAGAGCGATGTTGTCCAGGGAAATCGTCGCCAGGAGCGTCTTACAGCCCAGGCGCGCCGCCGCCAGTGCCGCTTCCACCCCGGCGTGCCCCGCGCCGATGACGATGACATCGTATGTCCCCGCTTCAAACTGCACCCTGCTTCCTCCTCACGTCGTCAAAAAGAACTTTCGCCCGAGACTTTTTCGTGGCCTCAGGCTGACATCTTCTCACTTACCGATGCAGAAGCGGGAAAAGATTTCATCAATGATATCTTCGCCCACCGTCTCCCCGATGATTTTGCCCAGCGCCGTCCACGCCGCCCGCAGATCGATGGTGATGAAGTCCTCGCCCAGGCCTTCCTCCATGGTCTCGCAAGCCGCCTGGAGATGGGCCGCCGCTTCCTTGAGATGAGCCGCCTCCCGGGCCGTGGCCACGAAAGCGCTCTCCTCCTGCGGTCCTCCCGGGCCGTAAACTTTCTCCCGCACCGCTTCCCCCAGCTCTTCCATGCCCGCGCCCGTCTTGACGGAAAGGGACAGCACCTGCCGTCCCGGCGCGTGGGCCGAAAGTGCCTGCGGTGTCAAAAGGGGCGGACGGTCCGCCTTTGTCAAAAGCAGCAGGACATCCTTTTTCCCCTTCAATAAAGCAAAGATCGCCTCATCTTCCGCCGTCAAGGGCACAGCCGAATCAAAGAGCGCCAAAACGAGAGACGCCTGCTCCACGGCCTGCCTGGCCCGCTGGATTCCGATCTTCTCCACGTCGTCCGCCGCCTCCCGGATCCCGGCGGTATCCACGAGACGCAGGGGAACGCCGCCCACTTCCGCGTACTCTTCGATGCTGTCCCGGGTGGTGCCGGGAATATCGGTGACAATGGCCCGTTCCTCCCGCAGGAGCGCGTTCAAGAGGCTGGACTTTCCCACGTTGGGGCGCCCCACGATGGCGGTGGTGAGACCGTCCCGCAGGATGCGCCCGGCGCTTTCCGTGGCCAGCATTTCCTGGATATCCTCCAAGATCCGCGTCACGTTGAGATGAACATCCTCCGCCACCACGTCGTCCACATCGTCCTCGGGAAAATCGATGGTCACTTCCAGATGGGCGATGAGTTCCAGAATCATCTGCCGGGCGGCGCGGATGCGCTCGGAAAAGCGCCCGGAAAGGTGACCCGCCGCCAAGCGCAAGGAAGCCTCCGTCTTGGCCGCGATCACGTCCATCACCGCCTGGGCCTGTGCCAGATCGAGACGTCCGTTCAAAAAAGCCCGCTTCGTGAATTCCCCCGGCTCCGCCAGCCGGGCGCCGTAAGAAAGGGCCAGCGACAGTGCCCGGCGCAGGATCACGCTGCCTCCGTGGCACTGGATCTCCGCCACGTCTTCCCGGGTATAGGAATGGGGGGCGCGCATGAGAAGCGCGATGGCCTCATCCACCGGCGCGTCACCTTCTACGATATTCCCGTAAATCGCCCGATGAGAAGGGGCTTCCGCCAGATTACCGCCGCGCCGGGGCCGAAACATCCGATCCGCCACGGCGACCGCCTCCGCCCCGGAAAGGCGCAGAATACCGATGCCGCCTTCCCCTAACGGGGTGGCCACAGCGGCGATGGTCTCTTCTTGTTCCACAGCCGGTCACCTCCCAGCTCTCTCTCTGTGAGTAAAAAAGGCCGTCCCAAAAGCTTGAGACGGCCTTTCTCAGTTCTCTTACGAAAAACGTTCGCCCGCGCCGCCGCCATTTTCGCTATGACGGCGGCGCGGCTCGATGACCACCTTGCGAAAAGGTTCATCCCCGGCGCTGTACGTCAGCACGTTATCGTTTTCCTGAAGCGCCAAGTGAATGACTTTACGCTCGTGGCGGTTCATGGGTTCCAAGACGACCCGCGTTCCCGTGCGCCGCACCTTTTCCGCCAGCCGCCGGCCTAGACTCTTCAGCGTCTCCTCCCGCCGGTCGCGGTAATGCTCCACATCCAGGATAAGCCGCAGGCGATCCTCGGCCAACCCCTGGTTGGCCGCTAAATTCACCAAATACTGCAGCGCGTCTAAGGTCTGTCCATGCTTGCCGATGAGAATCCCTAAATTTTCCCCCTGCAGATTAAAGAGAACAGCGCCCTCGACTTCCCGCCGCTCAATGGTCACCGCCAGCTGCATGGCCGAAAAGATCCGGCGCAGGAAATCCTCCCCTTTATCCAGGGGCGACATCTCCAAAGCCGTCGCTTTCACCCGGGCCAGACGCCCGCCGATGAGGCCTAAAAAACCTTTGGACGGTTCCTCTAAGATTTCAAAGGACGCCCGTTCTTCCGGTACGCCCAGCTCGACCAGCGCAGCCTGACGCGCTTCATCGACGGTTCTTCCCGTCTTCTCTACACTCAACGCCATGGGAACGGCCTCCTCATTTTTCTTTTTTCTCCTTCTTTTTTCTCTTATCCTCCTTCGGAGGCTCCGGCCCTTTCTCCTCCCGGAAGATAAACCACTGCTGCGCCACCTGTACCAAATTCATGGTGATCCAGTAAATGACCAGCCCCGACGCGAAATTCATACTCATCCAGCCGATGACAAGAGGCATGACGTACATCATCATCTTCATCTGCTGATTCGATTCATCCGTCGTCTGCCGGGAAGTGAGATAGGTGGAAAGCGCCGACAGCACCGGCAGAATATAGTAAGGATCCGCCTCGGAAAGGGAAGGCAGCCAGAGGAAAGCGGGGTTGCCGCCCTCGTAGGTGGCGTCCTTTAAGGCATAGAAAATCGCCATCAAAATTGGCATCTGCACCAGCATGGGCAGGCATCCGGCCAAAGGGTTTACGCCCGCTTCCCGGTAAAGTTTCTGCATCTCCTGCTGTAAGAGCTGGGGATTCGTCTTATACTGCTCCTGAAGGCGCTTCATCTTGGGCTGTAATACCTGCATGGCCTTCATGGACTTGACCTGCTTCACCGTCAGCGGGTACAAAATCATCTTAATGACCACCGTCATGAGGACGATGGCTGCCCCGTAGCTGGGAACGCCCACCGCGGCCGTCAGCCGGTACATGAATTCCACCATGTGCTGTAAAATATGAACTAAGGGTTCAAACAGCGACCACAAAAAATCCAATCCATCACATCCTATTCCCGCTCCCTAAGCCGCAAAAAGTGGCTTCCCGTCAGGGAACCGGGTCATATCCGCCGTCGTGAAAAGGGTGGCAGCGCAAAAGGCGCCGCAGTGTCAGCCAACTTCCTCGTCCGGCTCCATATTTTTCGATCGCCAGCCGCGCATACTCCGAACAGGTCGGGTAATAGCGGCAGCAAGGCAGTTTCAGCGGCGACAGAAAGATCTGATAGCTCCTAATGAGAAGCAGAAGCATCTTTTTTATCATACGCCTTCGCCTCATCTTCCCCGCGAAAGAGGCCGGCCTTCCTACCTAAGGCGAGGAAGGCCGCCTCCATGACAGGCTGCTTGATTCCGATGGCGGATTTTCGCGCCACCAAAAGGAGATGAACCCCTTCCTTCACGCGCCAGCATTGACGGCGATAACTTTCTCGAAGCAGCCGTTTGAGCCGGTTGCGCACTACCGCGCCGCCCAATTTCTTCCCGGCGGCAAAACCGGCCTTCGTCTCCGGCCCCATCGCCGGAAAGACGTATAAAACCAAATGGTGATTGGCCCACGAACGTCCCTTTTGATAGACCCTCTGGAACATCCGGGGGCTTTTCAGAATCCTGCGCTTGGGCAGTTTAGACATAACGCCCGACCCTCATGCATGCAACATAAATCATCGCTGCCGAAAAAAGCCCCTTTTTAAAGGCCTCTACAGCTTCAAGCCTCCGCTCGTCTTACGCGGACAGCTTCTTTCTCCTTTTTTGACGGCGCTTCTTGAGAACCAGACGTCCGCCTTTCGTCTTCATGCGAACCCGAAAACCATGGGTCACCTTGCGCCAATGCGTATTCGGCTGAAATGTGCGCTTCATCGCCCTGCCTCCTTTCTTCTGCTCGTGTAAGAAAGCGCTCCTCCGAAGGGCCCCCTCCGGACTATCGTCCGATAAAAAACGAATTTGTCTTTCTCCGGCGTTTCCTTCCTTTATCCTGCGCAGCAGGCCGGAAAGCCGCATTCAAGATTATAGCCCACCCCCGGCGGAGTGTCAAGGTTTCCGCTCTCGGCCGGTGGGCCTTCTCATGTTTTCTTTTTCTCTTTCAATACTATATATAGTTTTTCTTTCTTGATCCATCCCCTCATATAGTGTGAGAGAAAAATTTCCCCCGGTCTCGGTCTTTTAGACAAAATTCTTTATTGCGTCCTGTGGATAAGTTTGATACACTTACGTTAATTCCCTGCGGCCCTCTTTTCCGGCGAAACGGTAAAATGCAGAAAGCCCTTGATTTTTCAGGATTTTCGTTCCCTTTTTAAGCTGTTTCGCGCCGAATTTTAATAAGTTATACACAATTGTATATAACTCTGTGGATAAGAGGGCTGGAAGACGGTGTAAGAAAGGATTTTTTCCCATGGAAGAAAAAGAACTTGAAGAAATCTGGACAAAAATTCTCGTCAATCTGCGGGAGAACATCGCCGAAAGCGCTTGCGACCGCTGGCTTTCTCCCGTCCAGCCCAAAGCCTTGGACGAAGCGACCTTTTACCTGGAAGCGCCCAATGAATTCGCTAAAAATTATATCCAAGACCGCTACATTCCCTTTATTAAAGACGCGGGAAAGGATGTCATCGGCCGCGAGGTGGAAATCCGCCTGACGTCGGCTCAGGGCGGCGGTCTCTACGATGAGGTACGCACGGAAAAGAACGGGCAGACGGTATTGATGGCAGCAGAACCGATGCCAAAAAATACCGTGACTGCCTCCACGGGCGAAGGGTCCTTCCTGACGCCCATCGCGCCGGGCGATCATTCTTCCTTAAACGCACACTATACTTTCGATAAGTTCGTCATCGGGAATTCCAACCGCTTCGCCCACGCGGCGGCCCTGGCTGTTTCCGAATCCCCCGGCGCCGTCTATAATCCTCTCTTTATGTACGGCGGCGTAGGCCTCGGAAAGACGCATCTCATGCACGCCATCGGCAACCAGATCCTCAAAAACAACCCGAACATGCGCGTGCTCTACATTTCCAGCGAGAAGTTTACCAACGAATTCATCAATTCCATCGTCAAGGGAAACCCGGAAGCTTTTCGACAGAAATACCGGACCATCGACGTTCTCTTAGTGGACGATATCCAATTTCTCTACAAAAAAGAACAGACCCAGGAAGAGTTTTTCCACACCTTCAATGCCCTTTTCGACGCGCGAAAGGCCATCATCCTGTCCAGCGACCGCCATCCCCGCAACATTCAGACCCTGGAGGACCGCCTGCGGTCGCGCTTTGAATGGGGCCTTATCACCGACGTCCAGGCTCCGGATCTGGAAACGCGCATCGCCATTTTAAAGAAAAAAGCCATCATGGAAGAGCTGGATGTTCCCAACGACGTGCTCACCTTCATCGCCAGTCGCATCGACAACAATATCCGGGAATTGGAAGGGGCGCTGACCCGGGTCGTAGCCTACGCCCAGCTGAACGGCCGGCCCATCACTACCGATTTGGTCAGCGAGGCGATGAAGAACGTCTATCCCACCCAACGTACCACCATCATCACGTTGGAACTCATTCAAAAACTCATCTGTTCCTACTTCAATATCACCAGCGAGGACATCATGTCCAAAAAACGCACGAAGGAAATCGCCTTCGCCCGGCAGGTAGCCATGTATCTCTGCCGGGAAATGACGGACAGCTCTCTCCCGCAAATCGGCGAATATTTCGGCGGCCGCGATCATACGACGGTGCTCCACGCCTATAAGACCATCGAGGAAGCCCAGAAAAACGACCAAAAGCTCAACGCATCCATTCAGGAACTGATGCAGCGGCTGAGCCACATGTGACCGTTTTCCTTGTGGATACAAGAGCGCATATCCTGTCGATGACCTGTGCATAAAAAAAAGAAAGGGTTGTCCCTGTGGATCATGTGGATAACCCTTTTCTCTTTATCAACAGGTTATCCAACCCCTTCCTCCTGATGTTACGGCGGCGTATTCCTCTTTTCCACATTTTCACAGAGCATACGACTACGACTACGATCTTTTATTCTATACGATGTCTTAATAAAAAGTCGGGGATAACTTCTTTCTCCCCGCTTTTTCTCCATTCTATTTTCCATTCATGAAAGAGGGGTCCTTTATGAAAATCAACTGCTTGAAATCCGATCTTGTCCAAGCGCTTCACGTGGTGAGCCGGGCTGTGGCCAGCAAACCTCAGACGCCCATCCTCTCCGGCATCCATCTTAAAGCGGAGAAGGATAACGTGGAGCTTCAGGCGACGGATTACTCGCTGAGCGTTCTCTGCCGGGTACAGGCCGAGGTGGAGGAAGCCGGAACCATCATCGTCTCGGGACGCTATCTGCAGGAAGTAACGCGCAACCTCCCGTCGGACGAAGTGATCATCGAAACGGACGCCGAGGAAAAGCAGGTATTTATCCGCTCCGGTTCCGCGCATTTTCAGCTTTTGGTGATGAACCGGCAAAGCGGCGAAGAATTTCCCACCCTTCGTCCTCTGGAGGGAAAAGTCACTTTCACCATCAGCGACGTCCTCTTGAAACAACTCATCCGTAAGACGGCTTTTTCCTGCGCCGGGGAGGAGGGCCGGCCGGTCTTTACCGGCTGTATGCTGGAACTCGGCGACGACAGCGTGAAGATGGTGGCCACCAATACTCACCGTCTGTCCTTTATGGAAACGTCCCTGGAAGGCGTTCACGGGGAAGGACGGCAGTTCATCATCCCGGCCAAGGTCCTGGAGGAGCTGCGTCAAACGCTGACCTCCGAAATTCCGGAAGATGTTACCATCGCCTGCACTTACAGCGAGATCAGTTTTGCGTTTGAGAATATTTATCTGAAATCGCGGCTTATCGAAGGGCAGTTCCCGGACTACCGCCGGGTCATCCCCACGGAATTTTCCACTCGGGTGACGCTTTCCACGGCGGATTTTCTGGCCGCCGTCAACCGCGTGTCCCTCATCGCCCGCGCTTCTGATTACAATGTCATCAAGCTGAATTTCAGCGGCGGGCAGGTACACATGATCTCCAATAATCCGGAAATCGGACAGGCGGAGGAGCGAGTGGCCGCCACCATCGACGGGCCGGACGTGGCCATCGCCTTTAACGCCGCCTACATCACGGACGTCCTCAAGAACATCGACACGAAGGATTTCTACTTCTCTTTAAGCGAACCCCTGAAGCCTGCCGCCATTCGCGAGACGGAAAATGAAGAATTTATTTACATCATTACGCCGGTGCGGACGCAGCACGGATGACGGCGGCGTCTTGGCTCCCGTGCCGGGCCGGGGGAAGAATTGAGGGGAAATCCTATGACCGAGGTAATCATTCGCACCGCTGACATCCAGCTGGATCAGTTCTTAAAATTGGCCGGGGCAGTGGCTACGGGTGGTGAGGTGAAGCATCTCATCGAAGAGGGCCGCCTGCGGGTCAATGATCGCGTGGAAACGGCCCGTCGCCGTAAACTTCGTATCGGAGATCGAGTGACTCTTGATGACGGGGCTGAGGGCAAAGTGTATCAGGTGGCCGGGAAGGGATGAAGTATGCGGGTACGTACCGTTACGCTGGCCAATTATCGAAACTATGAGCAGCAGAGCATCGAGGCATCTCCCTCGGTAAATATTTTTTTAGGACGCAATGCGCAAGGGAAAACGAATATCCTGGAGGGGATATGGTACGCAGCCTTGGGACGATCTCACCGCGCCCGCACCGATGCCGAACTGATCCGCTGGAACGAAGCGGCGGGGCGGCTCTCGTTGGAGACAGAGCGCCGAGGTGTGAAATACGCTTTGGAATTTCGTTTTTTTCGGAACCGCCGCCGACAGATTTTCCTCGGCGGGCAGCCCATTCCCACCCGGGATCTCATCGG
>CAJPQU010000002.1 GCA_905372875.1 uncultured Schwartzia sp.
GCCATAAGTAGTTTAATGAATATTTCGCTAATGATCAAATCTTTCCTTCTTCCCGCGGAAAAATTTTACTCATTAACATTTAATCTACCACGGCTTTCCTGAACATTCAAGATAAATTCGGTCCAACGAGGAAAAATAAAACTTTATTCCCGTTATCGTGAAAGAGAAAAGCGGTGGTTGCCCACCGCTTAAACTATAGACCTTATCTCCCTTTGCCATCCTCTTCCCTGTGAAATTTTGAGAATACTACTGAAACTTTTTACCGGGAAATCTACTTGGCATTGATCTGCTTCACACCCGGAAGCGGCCTACGCCCTTTTGAAGATCCTGCGCTAACTGGGCCAATGTCTGGCTGGCGGAGGCAATCTCTTCCATGGAAGCTGCCTGCTCTTCCGAGACGGCTGCCACGTTCTCCGCTTCGCTGTGAACCGAACCAGATACTTTCTTGATGGCCTCCACAGAGCCCACCATGCGCTCGCTCCCCGTCTTTATCCCTTCGGTACTCTTATAGATGGTGTCGATCTTGACCGTCAGTTCTTTCACCACCGCCGCGATCCGGTCGAATTTCTCACTGGCCTGCTTCACTTGCGCCACACCTTCCGCGACTTGCTCTTTTTGTTCCTGCATGACCTTAAAGGTATTTTCAATACGATTGGCGTTATCGGTAATAAGGCTCGTGATCTCCTGGGAGGAATTTCCGGATTGTTCCGCTAATTTCCGTACTTCTTCCGCTACCACAGCGAATCCTCTGCCTTGTTCTCCGGCGCGCGCCGCCTCGATCGCAGCATTAAGCGCCAGGAGATTCGTCTGTCCGGCAATGCTGCTGATCATTTCCATGATCTCCGAAATGCGCTTTGAGCTGTCATAAAGGGCCGTGACCGCGTCCGCTACGCTCTTGGATCTCTCGTCCAAAACTTCCATACCGTGCACCGCCACGTTGAGGCCCTGCTGTCCCTCCGTAGTGGCCGTTTCCACCCGCTGCGCCGCTGCCGATACGTCGGCAATACTGCCGGTGATATCGTTCATGGCGTTGGTAATGCCATCCACGGTCTTCAGGGATTCATCCACTACCGTATCCTGTTCCATCGTGTCCCCGGTAATCTTCGTGATGGCCTGCGCCGTGTGCTGCGCGCCTTGCGCCGACTGATCCGCCGACGCGGTCAGTTCCTCGGATGCCGCCGCTAACTGCTGGGCCGTCTCCACCGTAGTGGCAATGAGCTTCTTGAGTCCTGCGGCCATGGTGCAGAAACTGTTGTGCAGACTGCCGATCTCATCCTGCCGGTCCGTAGACCGAATATCCACGGAGAGATTCCCCTGCGCTACTTCCGCCGCAACGGCATTGATCTTCTCAATGGGGCGGGCGATGGACTGAGCTGTCATAAAGAGCAGTATGCCCAGAACGGCCAGTGAGAGCCCCGACCCGCCGATCAGCGCCCATTTAAGCCGATCAACATCAGCGAAAACCTCATCCTTTGGCACCGCCAAGATGAGATTCCATCCTGCATCACCGATGGGATGAACCACATAATATTTTTCGACATTCTGATAATCCGCCTCAAAGAATACCGGCTCCGTCCCCAAAAACCGGTCCGCAGCACTGCCCATCTGGCTGCGAATATTATCGTCCAAAGTCAGGCTGCTGTGGTAGAGAAAGCGCCCCGCCTTATCAATGAGAACCGCCGCGCCCGTATCGCGAATCTTAATCTCCGCCAGCCGTTTCTCCACATCGGCGAAAAGGACGTCGAAGGCAACGACGCCTTGCAGCGCGCCTCCCCTTTTCATCGCTTCACTGAGCGTGACCACTTTGATCTTCTGAAACTTATCCTCATAGACCTCAGAAATCTGCACGCCGCTGTGCTGCACCGCCGATTTATACCAATCCCGTGTCGTCGCGTCAAACTCCGACTTTGGTACAATCCCTTCACGGCTGTCAACAAACAGACCGTCAGGATACCCGATAAAGAACGCGTCGATCTCCGGCCGTTCGGCAAACTCCTTCGCCACCGGTAAAAATGTTTCACCGGTAGGCGTTTGTTCCGACCAGGCCTGCGTGGCCCCTTCCAGAATCCCCTTCTGTCCGTCGACAACCCGATGGATCTCTTCGGCATAGAACGCCGCCTGTGCCTGCATTTCGCGCTGCGTCGCCGTCTCAATCATCCGGCTCGCTTCCCAATAAACGAAAAGGCTCATGGCGATAAAAATCACCACCACCGGCGTCCCGATCCAAACCAGCATTTTCATCCGCAACTTCATTATTCTATCACCCCATAGATCATCATAATACTTACTGCCCTGGCAAAAAAATACCATCACGACATACGATAAAGTATTTCGATAATCAACGGGATATCTCCTGCTTTATTTAAAATATTATTAAAAAAATTCAACCACGTTTTCCTTTTATCTGTTACTTAGTTGCACAACTCGCCTCGTTCCCCAAGGTGAACATCTCGTTTCAAAAGGCAGGATTTCCCTCTCGATCGTCATAGGTCGCCGTACACTGAGGATAATGAGAACAGCCCCAAAAATTCCCGTTGCGTCCCTGCACGAGGCGCAGGTGCCCCACGTGACACGCAGGACAAAGATATTCACTCAGCGGCGCATTTTGTGGCATATCTTCCAGAGCCGACACCGAAGGTTTCGGTCCATTGTCATAGGAACGGCGCGATACGGTCTGCGCCAGCAAAGATCGGGCCGACATCTCTGGCCGATACGCCGCCATGAAAGCCGCCATCTCTTCTTCGCTCAGGGGCGGCGCATCATCGGCCGCGATAGCCCCCTCACCGACTTCCGGTACCCGCTGCCGTCCTATGACAGCCGTGTCTTGCCGTGATGGGTAGCCTGCCGTTTTCGGCCCCATATCCGGCGCGGCCTCATCTCCCTCCGCCATGCCTGCGCCCATCGGCCAAGCGTAGCGCTGCGCCGCACCCGCTAAGTCCGGCTGTCCCTCTCGATCATCACAGGTCATGCGGCAGCGGGGGAAATTCGTACAGCCCCAGAAAACCCCCTTCTTTCCGTGCCATTTGACTAAAACGCCCTGATGACAGCGGGGGCAAGGATGCGCCCCTTTCGTTTTCATCGCCGCCCCCAAGGCCATCCCGCAGAGACGGCGGGCAAACTCCGCCTGTTCAGCAAGGAAGTCCGTCATATCTCCCTCTCCCGCCGCCATGGCATGAAGTTCATCCTCCCAGACAGCCGTTTTATCGGGATACGTCATATCATCCGGCAGAGCGTCAATGAGAAGCTCTGCGGAAGGCTGGGGAATGAGCTGTTTTTTCTTTCCCTGCGCTTTCAAAAACTGCCGTCGAATCAGATCGTCGATGATCGCCGCCCGGGTTGCTTCGGTACCGATACCACTGACGGCGCGAAGGCGTTTCTTCGCTTCGGCATCTTTGACGTACTTATGAATATCCTTCATAGCCGCTAAAAGCGTCGCCGGGGTAAAGCGCTGGGGCGGCTTTGTCTGCTTTTCTTCCATGCGCCCCCCGCCGTACGCCACCGCATCTCCTTTTCTCATAGCAGGAAGGGAGGCCGTCCCCTCCTCTTTTTCCTCTTCCTTATCCCCCTGATCGGTATGCTTGCCTCCATAGAGCGCCTTCCACCCCATGGCCTGCACCACGCGTCCGCTGGCGGAAAATTTTTCGTCAGCGTAGAGAACGCCCACCTTCGTCTGATCATAAACCTGAGCCGGATAGAACTGCGCCAAATACGCCTGGGCAATGAGGAAATAAATATTCCGCTCCATCGGGGAAAGCTTCGTCATATCAGCCCGCACCGTAGTGGGAATGATGGCGTGATGGGCCGTGATCTTCTTATCGTTCCAGGCCCGGCTGCGCAGGGAATCGTCGGTCTCTCTCGCCCACGCGGCCAGCTGAGGCTCCGCTCCGTCCGCTAAATTTGCTAAAATCGTTTTTGCGGCGGAGAGCTGGTTCTTCGGCAAATACTCACAATCCGAGCGGGGATAGCTGGTCAATTTTTTCTCGTAAAGCTGCTGGGCCGTATCCAGCACCTGCTGAGGCTCGTAGCCGAAGCGGCGACCGGCCAACACTTGCAGGGACGACAAAGAAAACGGCAGGCGCGGCGGCTCTTCCTTTCGCGTCTTCGCGTAAGCGACGATCTTCCCTTCGCCCCCCGCCGCAAAAGCGGCTAATTTTGCCTCCGCCGGCCCCTTATCTACGAGTCGGCCCTCACTGTCGAGGCCGGGCTGCTCCTCTTCCGGCTTCCACAGGGCGGTAAACGTCCCATTGGCATGGCGAAATTCTGCCCTAATCACATAATGGGCCACCGGATGAAACGCCTTGATCTCCCGCTCCCGCCGCACCACCAGCGCCAAAGTCGGTGTCTTCACCCGCCCCACCGGCAGCGTCATATCGTGCCCAGCCCGCCGCGCCGCCAACGTGTAGGCTCGGGAAAGATTCATGCCGATGAGCCAATCCGCCCGCGCCCGGGCCAGCGCTGATTCCTTAAGGGGCGCGAAATCACGGTTATCCCGAAGATCCTCGTTGGCCTCGCGAATACTCTTTTCATCCAACGCGTTCAAGAGGATGCGCTTGACCGGTTTTGCATTCCCTACATAGTCCAGCACCTCGTCGATGAGGAGCTGCCCTTCCCGATCCGGATCCCCGGCATGAACGATCTCATCCGCCCGGGCGATGAGACTCTTGACAATCCCGAATTGTTTGGTGCAGGAATTCTCTACCAAAAGTTTCCACACCTGGGGAACAATGGGAAGATCTTCCGCTCGCCATTTTTTATATTTTTCCTCGTATTCATGGGGCTCCGCCTGCCGTAGGATATGCCCAAATCCCCAGGTGACAATACCGCCCCCCGTTTCAATGAAGCCGTCCCCACGCCGCAGCGGCCCCGGCAGGCATTTTGCGATCTCCAGCCCCATGCTGGGTTTTTCCGCTATGTACAGCCGCAAATTCTTCTCACCTCAACCCACGGAGCGCCATTTCACTTGCGCCGTATCGGATACATCCTTTCCTATCCCCGAATACACAGCACGTATTTCTCCGACAAAGAGGCTGCTGCCCGCAGCCAAAAGAACCACCGCCTTCAATGCGCTAGCCACATGATGAAGGAATAGGCCGCCCACAAGAACAGCCCCATCCATAAAAGCAGCACCGCTGATACCGCCAGCAAAATCCAGGGCATTTTCCTTTCTATGCGCGACGCATGGGCTTCACTTTCCGCCCGTACGCCCGGTGGCAGTTGATTCAGCACCGCCGCCAAAAGAGCCGGCACCACGATGGCATCGTCTAAAATCCCCGCTAAGGGGATCGCGTCGGGGATGATATCCACCGGACTGATAAAATAGAGCAGCGCCAGTCCCAAAAGCGCCCGCAGTTTTAGCGGTGTCCGCCGGTTGAACGCTGCCGAGGCCAACACCAAAAGCTCCGCCTGAAAAAAGCGCCACAGTCTTCCCAGCCATTTCATCACAGATCATCCTTTCCCTCTCGCATAAGTCTTTATCCTTGTATTGTCCTATAACCGCTAAACGCCGGCGGCACTCTGCTTGCCTTTGTTAAGTGGTGGTACATATTCTCACATTTCCCTTCGGTCATGTTCGCTAAGTGTTCATATTGTATCACACTGCGCGGGAAAGCAAACTTTCACTCCGGCACAGCATTTCCCAAATACGGATCACTTCCGCTCTTTCTCCCTTGGAAAAATCTGATCCCCTCCTTTGCTTTTCAATCATGGTACGCTATAATAAATCTGCGCGCCGCCTCAATCGCATCAGATGACACGCGCCAGGGACGAGTCCCGCTGTCGAAAGCGAAACACCTCGCCCCGCTGGAAAAGGAGGAACCATGATGCCGAAAAAAATCTTTCCGCTCCGTCCCGAACGGTTAGAGGAAATCATCCGTGAATATCCCACGCCCTTTCATCTCTATGACGAAGCCGCCATACGCTCCAACCTGCGGCGGCTTTTTGCCGCCTTTCACTGGGCCCCGTCTTTCCGTGAACATTTCGCCGTCAAGGCCGCGCCGAACCCCTACCTTCTGGAGATCATGCGGGAAGAAGGCGCCGGTGCCGACTGTTCCTCTCTGGCCGAGCTTCGTTTAGCGGAAATGGCCGGCATCCGAGGGGAAAAGATCATGCTGACCTCCAACGACACCCCCGCCAACGAATTTCAAAAGGCCAATGAATTAGGCGCGATCATCAACTTAGACGACATCTCCCACATCGACTATCTGGAAAAATGCGCGGGCTTTCCCGACTGCCTTTCCTTCCGATATAATCCCGGAGCTTGCGTGGCAGGCAACGACATCATCGGCAAGCCGGAGCAGGCAAAATACGGTCTTACCCACGACCAGCTGCTGCAAGCCTACAAGATCACCCAGGAGCGCGGCGTCAAGCGCTTCGGCCTCCACTGCATGGTCATCTCCAACGAGCTCCACGCCGAATCCTTTATCAACACGGCGCGGCTGATGTTTGCCACCGCCGTGGAAATTTATCAAAACTTAGGCATAAAATTAGAATTTGTCAACCTGGGCGGCGGCATCGGCATCCCCTATCATCCTGAAGACCATCCCGTCAATTTGGAACACATTGGGGAAGGCATCCGCAAAGTTTATCAGGAAATTATCGAACCCGCCGGGCTTGACGGGCTGGCCATCGCCACGGAAGCGGGGCGTGCCATCACCGGCCCTTACGGCTGGCTGGTCGCCACCGTCCTTCACGAAAAGAAGACCTATAAAGACTACATCGGGCTTGACGCCTGCATGGCTGATCTCATGCGCCCCGCCATGTACGGCGCATATCATCATATTACCGTCGTAGGCCGCGAGGACGCCATCTGCGATCACGTCTACGACGTAACCGGCTCCCTCTGCGAAAACAACGACAAATTCGCCATTGACCGCTGGCTGCCGGAAATCCACATCGGCGACCGTCTCGTCATCTTCGACACCGGCGCCCACGGCCACGCCATGGGCTTCAACTACAATGGCAAACTCAGGAGCGCCGAACTTCTCCTCAAAGAGGATGGCTCCGTACAGCTCATCCGCCGCGCCGAAACCCTCGCCGACTACTTTTCCACCCTCACCTTTCCCGGCTCTAAATTCGCCGGAGAGAAGTGACTATCGCCTTACTCGTAGCGCGTGTCGATGACGCGCTTCGTCTTTTTTTCCGAGCGCGGCAGGACACCGATCTCGACGACTTTGACGAGCGGCGTGAACCCGATGCGGCTCTTAACGCACTCTGCAATGCGCTGCGCAAGTGCGAGGAAATCGACGTGTCCATTCGTCTCGACGTAGAGGCGCATCGTATCCTTGCCGTCGAGATGGGAGATATGGATCTGGTACTCGCTCGACACTTCGGGGAACGTATGCAGGATTTCCTCAATCTGGCTGGGGAAGAGGTTGACGCCCTTGATCTTCACCATGTCGTCCGTGCGTCCCTCGATTGTATCAATACGCAGGTACGATTGACCGCAGGCACAGAGAGCCGGCAGGATACGTGAGAGGTCGTGGGTGCGGAAGCGGATGAGCGGCGCGCCTTCCTTTTTGAGCGTCGTAATGACGATTTCGCCCCACTCCCCGTCGGGCAGGTTCTCTCCTGTCACGGGGTCGATAATTTCGAGATAGATATAATCGTCCCAGTAATGAATGCCCGCCTGCTCGTCGCAGGTGATGCCAATGCCCGGTCCATAGACTTCCGTAAGTCCATAGATATCGTACGTCTTAATTCTGAGCTTTTCCTCGATGGCCTCACGCATTTTTGCGCCCCAGCGCTCCGAACCGATAATGCCCTTTTGGAGATGGATTTTTTCCCGCACGCCGCGCTTCTCAATTTCCTCGGCAAGCAGCAGGGCATACGACGAGGTCGCGCAGAGGACGGTGCTCTTCATGTCGATCATCATCTGAATCTGTTTGTCCGTGTTGCCAGGCCCCATCGGCACGGCCATCGCGCCGAGACGCTCGCATCCCGCCTGAAAACCAATGCCCGCCGTCCAAAGGCCATAGCCCGGCGTAATCTGAATGCGGTCGCGCTTCGTAATGCCTGCCATCGCGTAGCAGCGCGCGAACTGGATTGCCCAGTCCTCGACGTCTTTCTTCGTATACGGTACGATGACGGGCTTTCCCGTCGTCCCCGACGAGGAGTGAATCCGAACAATCTCCTCCTCAGGGACGGACATGAGTCCGAGGGGGTAGGCATCGCGCAAATCCTTCTTTTCCGAGAACGGCAATTTCTTAAAATCCTCCGCGGTCTCGACACATTCGATGCCGTAGTCCTCCAGCCGCTTGCCGTAAAAGCTCCCCACCTTGCGCATCGCGCGGATCCGATCATTGACAAGCGCGAGCTGCTCTTTCGTAATCTCCATCACAATCTCCTCCGGCTCTTTCTATTAGGAAAAGGCTTCACGCGCGTAGCGAAGCGCGCGTTCATTGAGCGCACAATACTTTGGCTTCACGTGCGCGCGAATCGCCGCGATCACATCCTCCTCCGTCAAGAAGGGAAGCGCCCCGGCCGCAAACGCGGCGCCGAGCATGATAACGTTGAGGGCCTTTGGATTCCCGATGGCGCGGACGGCAGCCTCACCATCCACAACGTGAATCTGTTTTATGTGTTCCTTCAGATAGTCCATCATCTCGCGCCCTGTGTAATTCGTAGCAGAAAGCGCCGCCGTTACGGGCATGATGGGCGAGGCATTCACGACGAGCACGCCGTCCTTTTTTAAGTATGGCAGCATTCGCACTGCCTCGGCAGGCTCAAAAGCGAGCAGGAGGTCGGCCGTACCACGCCGTATCATCGGATTCTTGGCTCCCTCCCCGATACGCAGATGGCTGAATACTGAGCCGCCCTTCTGCGCCATGCCGATTGTCTCCGCGCTCATGACAGGCAGCCCTTTTGCCATGCTTGCCGCCGCGAGGAGCTTCGAGGCGAGCACCGTACCCTGCCCCCCCACGCCCGTCAGCAAGATATTGTATGCCATCACGCCTCGCTCCCTTTCTGTGACACATTCGGCACAACGGAGATGGCCCCGAAGGGACATACCTCCGTGCAAAGGGCGCAGCCCGTACACTGCGCGGGATCAATCTTCACAGCGCCGTCACAAGTAACGATGCCGGGGCAGCCAATCTCGCGAATGCACTTCCTGCACCGCGTGCACTTTTCCTCCGCGATATGCGCCATGCCAAGAGGAGGCACAATCGCGATGCACGGCGAGCGAAAGATAATCGCCTTGACACCCTTTTCCTCTGCAACTTCACGCACGGCCATAACGCACTCGTCCAGTTTCAGCGGGTCAAGGGTGCGAATCGTTTGCACGCCGATGCCCTTCAGCGTCTCCTCAATGGAGATCTTCTGCGCCACCTCCCCCATCATCGTGCGCCCCGTTCCCGGATGCGGCTGATGGCCCGTCATGGCCGTCGTCGAATTATCAAGCACGACAAGCGTGAAATCCGCCTGATTGTAAACACCGTTCACTGCACCCGTAATCGCCGACGCGAAGAACGTCGAATCGCCGACGAACGCAAAACACTTCGTATCCTTCGTCGCGATGCCGATGCCCTGTGCGATGCCAAGCCCCGCACCCATGCAGAGACATGTGTCGACCATATCGAGTGGCTGCGCGTTGCCCAGCGTGTAGCAGCCGATGTCACCCGCAAAAACGCATTTTTTGCCCTTCATCGCCTGCTTGACCGCGTAGAATGAGGCTCTGTGCGGGCAACCCGCACAGAGCACGGGTGGGCGCACGACCGAGACCGGCGGTTCAGGAAGAGAAACTGCCGGCTCATGCGGCCAATTCATAAAAGAAGCAACTGCTGTATCCACTGCATCACGCGTATTTTCGCCCGATGGCAAAATATCGCCCGTCAGCTTGCCGCGAATCCGCACGGGAATCTGGTACTTGCCGCAAACATATGTCAGCTCGCGCTCGATGACAGGATCAAGTTCCTCGATACAGAGCACTTCGTCAAGCCCCGTTAAAAAAGCGACCGCCTGCTGCTCGGGAAACGGGAACGGCGTCGAAACCTTGAAGACACGCGGAAGCTCTGCCCCCGTTTCCTCTTGCTCTGCAATCGTTTCCTGCACATAGGAATAGCTTACGCCGTGTGTCGCAATTCCCTTGCGGCTCAGGCTTGCCCCATGCTCGATAGTGTTGCGCGCATAACCCGAAAACACCTTCGCCAACTCCACGTTCCGCGCCTCAATCGCGGCGTGCGCTCGGGTAGACAGGCGCGGGAAAATCACCCATTTTGACGGGTCACGCATAAAGCCCCGCGGCTCGTGCCCTGCGTACTCCGCCTCGTCCTTCACCTCAATCGAGGCATAGCCATGATCGATGCGCGTCGTCGGGCGAAAGAACACCGGCGTATGATAGCGCTCCGAGAAGTCGAATGCCTCCTGAATCATCGCATATGCCTCTGCGACACTCGACGGATCGAAGCAAGGCACTTTCGCGAACGCGGCAAAATGGCGCGTGTCCTGCTCCGTCTGCGAAGAAATGGGACCGGGATCGTCGGCAACGAGCACGACCATGCCGCCCTCAACGCCAATATATTCAAGGCTCATCAAGGGATCGGCGGCGACATTAAGCCCCACCTGTTTCATCGTCACCAGCACGCGCGCCCCTGAGTACGCCGCACCTGCGCCGACCTCCATTGCCGCCTTCTCATTCGTTGACCACTCGACATGGATGCGCCCGCCTGCATTATGCTTTGCGACCGTTTCGAGCACCTCCGTCGAAGGGGTGCCGGGATAGCCAGCAACGACGTTCACACCTGCCGCAAGCGCCCCGAGCGCCATCGCCTCGTTGCCCATCAGATATTCTCTATGCATGCTTTCGCTCCTTTTCGATACAATGCTTCCCTATTATAATATAAATCACCGCGAATAGGAAATTCTCCCGAAAAATTATGTGTCCCTTCGGATTAGATCAGAGTGAAGCTATTCGACAAAAAGGTTCTTTTTCCTTTAAAGGCCCATACCTTTAAACTTCCCCCCCGATCTAATCGGGGGGACATGCAAGAAGGGGCTGACGACCAAAAATCCTCCTTCCTGTCGCCAGCCCCTCCTTTATTTATGATCAGCGTATCATCAGCCATGTGCCCGCCGTAAGGAGGGCCGCGCCTATGGCTGATTTCAGTGTAAATTCCTCGTGTAGAAAGAGGACCGCCAGGAGAAGGGTCAAGACGACACTCAGCTTATCCACCGCCACTACGGCAGAGGTTTCTCCCATTTGCAGCGCTTTGAAGTAGCAAAGCCACGACGCGCCCGTCGCCAAGCCGGAAAGGATGAGAAACAGCCAGGAACGACGGCTGATTGCGGTGATCCCGCCCGCACTTTGAGTAAAAAATACCATACCCCACGCCAGCGCCAGCACCACCACCGTGCGAATCGCCGTTGCCAAATGAGAATTAACCCCTTCAATACCGATCTTCGCCAAAATTGCCGTCAGGGCGGCAAAAACTGCCGACAGCAGTGCCAAGGCCAGCCACATGCGAATTCCCTCCTTCATCCCATAAAAATAAACTGTTTCGCTCCTATTTTGCGCGCACGCCGACACAAAAAGCCCCCTGACGTGTCAGAGAGCTTCCCTTTTTCGATGGTGCGATTGGCGAGAGTCGAACTCGCTACCTGCCGCTTAGGAGGCGGCCGCTCTATCCTTGTGAGCTACAACCGCAGAATAAACCGATATGTATTATAGCAAAGGGCCATGATTTGAGCAAGAAATCACGGCCCTTTGCTATGAAGACTTTTCCACGGGCCACAACAAGTGCCCCGTGTTGTCAAAGCAATTTCCTGCTGCATCCTTAATCCCAATCTGCTTTGCAGCGCATGGCTTCTTGTTTACTGATGATACGCCGTTCGTAGAGATCATCGAGCCAATATTTGCCATCGACATAATTCAAATGGTAGATATTGTCCGGCGCATTGTGTGTCGCGAGGCACTCAAAATCGCAGCGTAGATTTTCTTCAACAGGAACGTATTCCAGCGGAATACGTTCGCTGGTGTTAAGTCCGACACCATCTTTGATTGCCTCCCCCACTAAAACAGGTTGGCTCTGATCCGTTTCTAAGTGGGTATACGTATTATCTGCCAACTTAATGCGGCATAACACGTCCGGCGCGCCACCGAAATTAAAAATAACCGCGCCCTCGGGCAAATGGATATTGACGATATCATAGGTGCAGGCCCGGCGCGGCTCTATGTCGTCAAAGGTAAAGCCGCCGTTTTCTTCGTGAATGCGATAGGCTTTCATTGTCTTCTCCTCCCGTAAGTGTTCTTTACTTTCACTATACCTAACCGCTAAACACAGGCGGTGTGCCCCTTTCCTCTGCTAAGTGGTTAGATCCATATTCCCACTACGTTCGCGGTGTCCAACCGTCGCGCTCGCTAAGTGTCCCTATTATATCTGTTTTTCTCATATTACGCTACCCCTACAAAATCACGCGCTTTTCGTTATCCGACGCGCAACTCCCAAAAATCGTATCATGTATGGGCCGTTTATAGCACTCCACCCCCAATATCTGCCTGTTCCGCGAGTGCTTTCACGGCGTCCTCATACGTTTCCCAGAGAGAATCCGGTATCGCCGTCCGCTGCCCCTGCATCCGCGTCCACGCGGCGCGAAGACTTTCGCCTGCTTGCCGTATTTCTTCCACGCTGAATTGTGCCCATACTTCTTGGAGCAAACAGCACCACTCCACCTCGCGCCACAGCCTGTCAAGGGGCGTCATTGCCCTCACGAATATCATATCGTGCCCCGGCGGCAATATTCCCACCGTAGGGATCGGTCGGCCCTCGATCGGCAGCAGCACCGTGCGCCACATGTGCCAAAAAAGCGGCTGTTCGTCTAAAAAATCACCCATCAGCCAATCCCGCGACGCGATGAAAGCGCGTCGGAAAAAGCCCACCGCGATTCCCTCCGCCGGATACGCCCCGCCAACAAACATCTGCCGCCAAAAGGCTTGCCCATTAACCATAGCGAAGTTCGCGGCCCTCGTCGTTTCATCATAAGGCGCCCCGGACATCCGACCGCTCTCGGTTTTGGCAAAGGCCCAATCCAGCGGCGGCTGAGATTCCAGACAGGCCAGCATCCGCAGGAATTTATCCGTTGCGATACAATCGCCGGGAAAAAGATACTGCACATAGTCCCCCGCAGTCACCTGTTCCAGCCTTTCACCTAACGATGCCCCCGACGGTGCCGAAAGCACCCCAATCGGCGTTCCCTCGTCCTTAAAGGATGCCCCCACGGCCTCCGCACGCCTTGGATTAGCGCCGCCCACCACCGGGATCCATATTTCCTTATTGTCGTATTCCTGCGCCAACACATTCTGAATGGACGCCGCCAGCGCCGCCTCGTCCCCGCCGAAGGGAATGACTACCGTGACCCGCCGATTGCGGCGCCGCGCCTTTTCCTCGGCCAAGGACTCGGCGATACGCTCTCCCGTCGCTAACACCCGCGCCAACACCGAAGGCTGCGCCGAGCCGGTATAGCGAAGGGAAAGATCCGCAACGTGAGGGCGTAAATCGAACAGCTCGGCCTCATCCGCCGAAAGCCGCCCTATGTCCGCGATATCCTCGTCCCGCAGCAAGCCGTCAAAGGCCCGCTTCCACTCCTCGGCCACTACCGTATACACGGAGTATTTCACCACATTGTTCAGCCAGCCCACCGCCACCTTGGCCGCAAATTGATCGGGACTTCGCCAGTGGAAATGAGCGATGTGAAAAGGCGGCGCAGCAGAGAGCGGGATCGGCTCCCAGCCTCGCCCCGTCTGCCAATAGGCAAAATGCTGCCCCTGCACCAAATGGAAGGGACGAACCTCCGTCACCCCCGCGCCGACGATGACCTTAATGACCTCTTCGTCACTTTTTGCCCGCCGGCACGGCCTCGCCAGGGAAAATACCCCCTCGCTCTCCAGCGGTTCATACCGCCGCCAGCGCACCGGATACAGCGCGTTCCGGGAAAGTTTCCGCAAGATGGTCCGGCACGACTGCGGCGTATCGGTATTGACGAGGAATTCATCCGCATCCAGCGGCACTACAATATCAGCGTCAAACGCCGTCATCGCCTCATCTAAGAGGGTATTCATCACCTCCTCTTGAATGTGCCCGGTACGATGGATCCGCCGCACTGTCAAGGGCAGCCCTTCTGCCGCTAACTTTTCCAAGATCCGCCCGGTTCCATCAAAACTCTCCTGCTCCGCCACGATCATGGCGTTGGCAAAGGTCAAAGTGTGGCGGACAAAGCACTCGATGATATCCGCCTCATTTTTTACCATGGAAATCGCAACGATCCGATTCATTCCTCTTCTCCCGTTTCCGGTGCCACTGCCGCCAAAGCCTGCTCAATGACCTGCTCCATATTGTAATAGGTATACGTCCCCCAAGGTTCTCTGCACAGCACGTTTCTCACCCTTTGCGATCCTTTTCGTGCCACCGCCAAGCGGTTTCGATGATCGCCCGAAGATCGTATTCCGGCTGCCAGCCAAGGATCCGCCGAGCTTTTTCCGAACTTCCCACCAATTCCGGCGGATCCCCTGGCCGCCTTGCTCCGTAAATCACCTTGATCTCCCGCCCTGTCACTTGCTTAGCCATCTCAATGACTTCCCGCACCGAATAACCGACGCCGTTCCCTAAATTGAAATCCGCCGAGATGCCTTCCTTCTGGATATACGTAAGAGCTAAAATATGCGCTTTGGCCAGATCGTTCACATGGATGTAATCCCGCACGCAGGTGCCGTCCGGCGTGGGATAATCCGTCCCATAAACGGAAATCGACTCTCGCCGCCCGCTGGCGGCGTCAAGCACCAACGGGATGAGATGCGTCTCCGGATCATGCCTCTCCCCGATCTCCGCCTCCGGGTCGGCTCCGGCGGCGTTAAAATAGCGCAGTACGCAGAAATTGAGTCCGTACGCCCGATGATAATCTGCCAAGATACGCTCTACCATGAGTTTCGTCCAACCGTAGGGATTGATGGGCCACTGCCGCATTTCTTCCACGATGGGAATCCGTTCCGGCTCGCCATAGGTCGCACAGGTTGAGGAAAAGATGAAGTTTTGAACATTGTGGCGCACCATAGCGTCCAAAAGGTGGAGGGTGTTCACCACATTGTTCTCGTAATACTTCGCCGGTGCCGTCACCGACTCTCCCACATTGATGAACGCGGAAAAATGAAACACCGCTTCCACAGGGTATGCGCTGAAAATACGATCCAACAGGGCTGTATCCGCCAAATCTCCCTCAATAAACTTTCCCCAGCGCACCGCCTCACGATGCCCGCAGCGCAGATTATCCAGCACCAACGTATCCCGGCCGCTTCGGCTGAGCATTTTATTCATGTGACTGCCAATGTATCCGGCGCCGCCCACAATCAAAATCATCTGTCCCTCTGCCTCCTTCTCTCGCCATACTCCCCCTTCGCGGGTTCTTATGGCTCGCCGCGCTTTTCCTCCGGCCAAAACTCGCCATTTTCCGCCATGGCGCGGGTATGGCGCTCGGCGATGCTCAAAAAGCGGTGTTCCAGCACAGCGTCGCGCACCGCCCGAGGCGCTTTCCCCCGAGTGTAAAGCTGATAGCTAAACCGGCTTCTATCCACCCGCCCGTCAAAGGCGACGTGTTTCTTCGTTTCCCAGAGAAACTCATGAGATTTCGTCCTGATCCAAAGGCGCAGCGGCTCATCAGGAATCGCCGACACTTCAATCTCGTAGCGCCGCTCCTTCGTCCCCGGTGCATCCTCACCCCCAACAGCGTCCTTCCCTGCGTCCAGCGCTGTTTTCTTCGGTGAAGCATCGCCCGAGGCAATACTTCCCCCAGCGGTATCCGCCTCAATTTCCCGCCGCAGCGCCGCCACATCCGCTTTCCTCTCCCAGCGGACCAGCCACTCCGCAAAGCGTTCCGCCTCCACGTTTCGCCCTAAGGCGCGATAGATATCCGCCATCAGCCGCCAGATCGCCGGGGAAAAGGGGCGCCGGCGGTACGCCTTTTCCCCGTATTCCAGCGCCACCAGCGGCGCGTCCTGCGCCAACGCATAGCGAGCGTAAAGCGCCTCATAACGCTCGCTCTCGGGGAACGCCTTATGATACCGTACCAAATCCAGCAAGAAGACTTCATCAAACTTTCCTGCCTCCGCCCGGGGCAGCAGGGATTGAAACAAGCGCCGAGCCTCCTCGTTGATGGGAAACTGCCCTTCCATCGGCTTCACTTCCTCTCATGGCATGGGAAAACGCCGCTCCTGCTGCGCCGCTTGATATGTCCGATACGATACATCCGGACTGAACAATAAGCCTTCATGTGTTGAATCCCCGCGAATCAGCTGCCGCCAACTGCTTGCATAATAAATCTGCACGGCTTCCTCGTACACTGCCGGAACCGGAACCGTCGTCTGCTCAAAGGGCAGCCGAAGGATCCGGGAAAACAGTTCTTTTGTCAAGGTCATCTGCCGCCCTGGAAACTCTTGCGGATAATAATTCACGCGTTGGGAATCATCGAAATGCGCCAACTGAAACTCTTCATAGAGCCGAAATCGCTCCCGGAGCGGCAAATGCAAGATGCGTTCCCGCTCCGTTGGCGCAATCACCAGCGGAACGCCTCCCGCCATCGCCTCTCGATACCGATCTTCCTCCATGGCCAGCGCGTAAAGCTCCATCTGATAGGAACGCAGTTCCTCCATCCGCGTTCCGCCATCATGAACCGCATCCAGCGGATGAATATCGATGAAAATCCCTTGATTAAAATAATTGATGTCCGGCAACATCGCCATGGTCGCACTATTCCTGAGCCGGGCAATGCCAAACAACGCCCCGTCCGTATACGCCGTCTGGAAAAAATACGGCTCCGCCAATTCTTGAGAAGCCACTTCCTTGAGCCGCTCATAATCGGGCCGCATCATCACCAAATCCATATCGTCGTCCCACGGCACGAAACCCCCGTGACGCACCGCCCCCAAAAGCGTCCCCCACGCGGCGAAATAACGCAGATGGTATTTCTCACAGATGCGCTCCAATTCCGCCAGCATATTGAGCTCGATATCCCAAACGCGCTTACGGTGCGCCGTCACCAAAAAGCCTGACCGGATCTCATCGCGATATACATCCTTCACCCAAGCCACGGCTTCACCTCTCCCCTGCGTTCTTAAACCACAACGGCCGCGCCGCCCGCATGTCCGGCCAGTGATGCCCCTCGTCGTTAAAGGATGAGGTCAGATCCCGCGCAATCCCTAAAAAGTAGTCCCAGAGTGCCGTATCCTCTACTCCTTTCCGCTCCGCCCCCCGGGTATAAAGCCCCAGTGACGCGCCGGTCATGTCCACCGTCCCGTCCTCATCCACCGCCTCTTTAGACTCCAACCGAAATTCATGAGTCTTCGTCCTAAGGCACAGTTTATACGTCTGCCCCGGGTACACGGACGCGCTCACCGCGTAACCCCGTCCTTCGCCCCCCAAAGCTTTGGGCAAATGCCCATCCACATCATCCGGCACGGAAAACCCCGCGTGATGGCCCATAATGGGGTAGAGATCCACGGCGCTGGTCAGCTCATCGACAAATCCCAAGGCCGGGATCCCCGCCCCGCGCATCATCAGCGCCGCCCCCACCTGGTTTTCGCTTAGGATATCCGGTTCTTCATCGTAGATCGGTACCCCGTGATCGGAAAAGACCTGCACGATATACTCCTCTTCGGAATAGTGAGCGGTAAGATAATCGAACAGCACCCCGAGGCTTCGATCCGCCGCCGCGATCCCCTCCTGATTGGCACAGGTATAGAGGGGCGCGTGGGGGAGATAGACGCTGGCCTTTTGCGTGGCACTGCCTGCCAGCCGATCCCGCAGGGCGAGCTTTGTCTGCGCAGTCAGCGGCACCGGATGCTTGCGCGCAGTCCATGGATGTGTATCCGTCGTATGGACAAAAAGATATTGATCCGTCTCTCCAAAGGCCTCTAATTGGCGAATGGTACGCTCAACGCCGACATAGGTCGGCAGCGCATACGAATTGATAATCATGCGGTCGAATCCCCGGTCGCAGCCGCAAAACACCCCCGTCCCGTCCCCCATCAGCGTCACGCAGTGATAGCCGCATCCCTTCATCTGTTCGGACAGCGTAAGGTACTCCCGTCCCAGTTCCACGGCGGATCGCTCATTAAAAATATTCGAATGGTGAGGGTACATCCCCGTCTTGATGGCAGCCAATGACGGAAATGTATACTCGGCCACCGAAAAATGGTCGTTAAAAATAATCCCCTGGGAGAAAAACCGCACCAAATTCGGTACATAGCGGTAATTCTCCCGGATCATTTTCTTCCAACAAAGCCCGTCCAACATAATATTGATCACAGCCCGACGGCGAGCCGGACTATGACGCAGCACCACCGGCGCTCCACTCACGAACGGCGCGGGGGAACATATCTCTGTCGAGGCATCTATGCGAAAATAGCTGGTCTCCCATTTGCTCAGCCAGGCGGAATCCTCGACTCCCTCGGCACGAAACGTGATCACTTGCTCCTCCTCGGTCCCCGACAGAGGGAGAACCACCGGCGTCGCTTCCGTCACCGCCAGCCGCCCCACCGAAAGCGCCGCCCGCTGGAAATCAAACACGAAATCGGCACCGCAGCGCTTGAGGAACCCTTCATCGTCCTCCTTATGCTGCCCCGCCAGCCAGCTTTTCGCTCCCAAAGGTTCCTGCTCCACGTACGCGCCGACCCACCACACGGGCTTTTCCCCCGGCCGGGAAGGCAGAAACTCGCCCATCAGCGTATGCTTTTGGGCGCGTAATCCCGCTTCGGTCATGACCATCCAGCTGCTCATAAACGGCGCATAATTTCCCAGCCCCATCGCTTTCGACAACATTGCCAGCGAAGCGGCCAAATCTTTTCGCGGCAGCGTCGTCGAAATAGGATCCCCGTAAAACGCTGCACAAAGCCCCTCGTAAAGCAGTGCCTCCGTCGTCTCGCGGCGCGCCGTTAAAATCTCCGCCAACAGCCGCCACACCAAATAATTGAGGGGACGCTTCTTTTCCGCCGCCCGAGCGTATTCCAGCGCCACCTCCGTATTGCCATGGGCCAGCGCATACCGGGCGAAAAAGATATCGAATTTCTCCGAAGCGGGACAGATCGCCTGATACGCCACCAATTCGGCCAAAAAATCATCATCGTACTGCCTGCGCTCCATCCTATCCAAAAGAGACGCAAACAACCGCTTCCCTTCCACGCTGCCCGCCGGATATTCCATCTGGCCCCTCCCTCCGTACTCTCGTTGCCATCAAAACTCCGTCAATTCCCCTTCGCATCCAAGACCGCATAGTAGTCTGTATAGGGAACATCCGGACTAAATAAAGTATCCCCATTGTGATCCGAAGCAAACTTTACAAATTGATGATAATCGCCGAAAAGCTCATGGAGGAGCGGCTCATAACCGGCAGGAGCCGCGATCGTCTTTCCCTCGAAAGACAGCCGCACCGTATCCGAATACCAAGCCCGGTCGATATGCGGATACCTTCCCTCCAATTCAAACCCGAAAAAGTTTAATCGTTCTGACTCCGCGAAATGCTCGGTCTGAAACCGCTCATACTCACGATACCGTTCTTTTTTCGGCAGTTTCAGCAGCGCTTCGCGCGCCGCCGCCGAAATATAGGTTTTCATCCCATGCGCCACCAGATAACGATATAACTCCTCCTGTACCGAAAGGAGATACATCTCCATCTGGATCAGCGCCACCTTCTCCATGTGCGGCGATCCGTCGCGCACCGCATCCAAAGGGAAAATATCGAGAAAAATGCCCTGATGGTTACGCATCTCCGGATGTTCCAAGCCCAACGTCCCACTGTGGCGTAGTTTCGTTATGTGATAAAACGCGCCCTCTGTATAGACGTTCTGAAAAAACAGCGGGCTTTCAAATTCTGTCGGGCCGACCTCTTGCAATTTCTCATAATCTGGGCGCGGCATCATCACGTCAATATCGTCATCCCAAGGAATAAATCCCTGATGACGCACCGCGCCTAAAAGGGTTCCGCCGTCCGCGTAATAGGAAAGTCCGTATTTCTCGCAGACCCGCTCCAACTCCGCCAACATCGTCAACTCAATTTCCCAAATCCGTTTTCGGTGAGCCGTCACCAAAAAGCCTGACCGTATCTCATCCCGATATAGATCACGAATCCACGCCACGCCTTCATCGCTTCCTTTATCCATGCTCCATGCCCCGAACGCCTGACATAAGCCCCCTCACAGGATGACCTCGTGTCCGCAGTCAGGAAAAATCGATCTTTTCCAAACACTCGGTATAAGGAATATCCGCACTGAACAAACAATCATGCGTCAAGGGTGGCAGGGGATCCGGAAAAGCATGGTAATCGCCATAATGACACGATAGGATTTCATCGTACGCCGCCGGCGCCGGCAGCCGCAGCGTCTCAAAGGGAAGGTCGATGACCTCGTCGAACCATTGACGCTCCCAGCTTGCGCTGTTGCCGCAGATCGCCGACACCAAATTGTTCACCATGCGGGACGTTCCATACCTCTCCGCCGCTATCGCCTCGAACTGACGCAGCCTTTCTTCCCGGGGTATCGCCACCAAGGCCAGCAAATCCTTAGTGGGCAGATAGCTCTTCGCTCCCTGCCGAATCCCTTCGATAATGCCATCAGGATTATACACCGTCGCCCAAATTTCTCCCTGCATCGCCAAGATCTCCTCTTCCACTGGCGACCCATCCGCCGCAGCATCCAAGGCGTCAATATCAATGAAAATCCCTTGATGGATGTCCTTGACCTCCGGGTACTGAATAGCAGAAGTTCGGCTGTCCCGCAGTTTTGACATCCCTAACACAAAGCGCTTATCCGTATAAAGATCCTGAAAAAAATAATAGGGCGGCAGCTCCCCGACGATCACCTGTTTCAATCGATCATAGTCAGGGCGCGGCATCATAAGATCAATATCATCGTCCCAGGGGATGAATCCCTGATGACGTACCGCCCCCAAAAGCGTCCCGTAACTCATGAAATACGTGAGCCCATATTTTTTGCAAATCCGATCAAACACCGCCACTAAATTCAGTTCCACATTCCAGACCTTTTTACGGTCAAACGTCACCAAAAATCCGTCCCGCAGCTCATCGCGATACAAATCACGAATATATTCTTCCATCCGATCTCTCTCCCCGAAGCCATCGCATAACGCATCAAAATAATACGTTAGAAAATATTCGTCATCCACTTTAAAAAGCCCTTCATCCCAAAACAAAAACGGCGAACGCCAACGCCCACCGTTTTTCCCTCGTTATATCGCTCCACTGTCCGCGCACAATTCTTCGCCGTCGGAAAAGCGAAGGCATGCGGCAGCGGAATTTCCGTGACGATCCTTCAGCGGGGGCAACGCCATATAATCGCCGTAATTGACCCGCAGCACGCCATCGTACCCTTGGGGCGCCAAAAATTTGCAGTCTTCAAACGTCATTTCCACAGTCTTCTCAAACCAAGCCCGTTCGTATTTACGCCCCCAAATATCCCCCGTATTATGGGAAATCAGATACCGCTTCGGCTGCCCGGTGCGCGCCCAAACGGCTAATTTATGGTGCCAAGCCATGCTCCAATCCCGCGGGATCGCCGAAAGTGCCTGAAAAAAGAGACGCTCGGTCACGGACGTACCTTCATGCGCCCCTACCGGCGCCCACAAAAATTTGCGCAAAATCCGACAGCCGTGGTTAGCAATCGGCTGCCGCCAATCGTCATAAGCCTCATCCAGCGGGAAAATATCAATACACAGCCCCGTCTTTTGCGTCAGCACGCCCTGTCCGACCCGGATATACTCCGTATTCTTGCGCCGCAGTTTGCCATAGACCCAGCGATAACCCGGATCATTGGCCGCGTTCTGGAAAAAGAACCGCTCATGATCGATCACATCGTCTACGACACGGCAAAACGTCTCATAATCGCCCCGCAACATATCGGCATCCATATCATCGTCCCATGGAATGAAACCCTTATGGCGCACCGCCCCCAAAAGCGTTCCTCCAGACATGGCATACGAGATGCCGCAAACACGGCAGATGCGGTCAAATTCTTTGTATATCTCCAATAACTCCCGCTGAAACTTGCGCCGATGAGGTTCGTCAAGCTTTACCGCCTGCTTATCATCCATCCCGCTCACTCCCCATCCGCCACAAACTGACTTAATCTCGCCTTAGCAAAAACAGCCACTGTTTTGTCTCCTGCCGCGCTTTGATATCCTCGACAAAAAATTCCTCACTTCGCACCATTTGGAACTCTGCCGCGTAAAGAGGAGCAAAAAGCCCGTCGTATTCTTCCCGGGTTCGATAAATAGCGCTGTACTCTGCCGCCAGCTCATCAGAATAAAACTGATTCAGTGTCAGCCGCTTTTCCATAGCAATCGGTTCTGAAATATAGAGAATAGCCGAAGGAGCCAGCAGCGCGGGCAGCTTCGCCAAGCACTTCTTCAGGACACCATCATTGATATACATCATGACTCCGCCCGCGATGACGAAGCGGTCAAACAGTATGCCTTGTGGTAGCTCCAACCGCCCTTCCGCCAAATCTTCAAAGGAACCGCAAAGAAAATGTGTGTGCTCCGTCCGCCGAATATCCTCACGGCCTTTTGCCAGCGTCACAAAGTCCTCGACATAATCCACGCCAACGTAATGGGACGCGGTTTCTAAGATATGTTTGGTAATCCGTCCCGTTCCAAATCCCCACTCCAGCACTCGGCTGTTTCCTGTAAGTTCTAAAAGCGGCAGTCGTTCCGAGACTTCATAGTCTGTCCAAGCGGTGATTTTCTCCGGTGCTTTATCCCCGCAAAGGACCACCGGCGCGTCTACATGGATACCGCCCTTCTCCATAGCCCGCTTCGCGTAAAAATCATGGATACGCGCTACATTGACCGCAATTTTTTCTCCACTCACCCGGCTGTCCTTCACGTATTTTTTCTCTCCTCACCTTTGGTCGATGTCCAAAAAAGCTGCCACAAACTTCTCCATGACCCGACGGCTGCCCGTAGAGATACGGATATAATCCTGCAGAAGATGCTTGTCCCCATAGGTCTTGACCAAGATCTTCCGCTCTTTCAGCGCCGCTTCAACCTCCCTTGGGCATTTTTCCGGCTTCACCAAGACGAAATTACCGCCATGGTCATGGCGCGGTTCATATCCAGCTCGTGTCAAAGCCTCCATGAGGTACAGCCGCCCCTCTTTTTCCGTCTGGATTAATGCTTCAATAATGTCCAGCCGCCGCAGCAGCGCTTCACCGAACAAGAGAGCCACGGAATTTGCCTCAAAGGTCGGGCGCATCCGATTGAGATAGGTCACAATCTCCGGGCGCGACACCGCATAGCCCAACCGCAGCCCAGCCAGCGAAAACAGCTTGGAAAACGTCCGCAAGACCACCACATTGTCATAGCGTTCCGCTAAATCCAAATAGGAAACCTCACAAAAATAATGATACGCCTCATCAATGACCACTACAGCGTCATGCTCCGCTGCTTTCCTGATGATGCGCTCCACCTCATCCCGAGGCAATAGGCCTCCCGCCGGATTATTCGGCGAGAGCAGCACTACCAGTGAGGTATCCTGACCAATGGCGCCTAAAAAAGCCTCCGTCGGAAACGCCAAATCTTCCCCGAGGGGCACGCCCTGGTGGGTGACGCCGAACATTTCACAGTATACCTCATACATAGCAAAGGACGGCGTCACCGTCACCACTTGCGTTCCCGGCAGAGCGAATACTTCAAAGACATGCTTAATGGCCATCTCCGACCCATCCGTCAAGGCGAACCGATCCTCCGGCAAATGGTGGTACGCCGCTAACGCCGCCAAAAGCCTGTCCGGCTCCGGGTAAGTGGCTAAAAAGGCCGGTGTTATCTTGGCCCGTACCTCCGCCACGAAATCTACCGGCAAGCCCTCGGGATTCTCATTCATATCCAGCCGCCAAAAATCGCCGCGGCCTCCTTCAGGAAAAATACGCGTCAATTTTTCCAGCACCGGATTTATCTTCACCATATTGCTCCACTCCGTTTACTTTGTGTCGCCCTGTTTATTCCTTTTCCAAATATAATCCATGATGCGCTCATAATCTTCGATGTAATCCACCTCGGCCCAGAAATGCCCGGCCACGTCCCGCACATAAACATCCTGCTCGGCACTGCACCGATAGAGAATATCCTCCCACCAGAAATTATACTGCTCCGCCTCGATGAGATAGTTCATCATCGCCTTAAAGGACGATATGAAAGCCGGTTTGACACGTCCCACCCCCACATATTCATGGGTGCGGATTTCCCGCTCCAACTCTTTTCCGTATTTCACGATCTTATTGCCCTCGCAGCCGAAAAAATAATCGCCCTCATTGAGGCGCACTAATGACGAATCCGCCAAAAGGAGGGCATTTTTATTCTCTTCCAAGAGAATATCTAAAATATCCTGTTCCCAGAATACATCGGCATTCATGAGAAACAAATCTTCATTATCAGGAATAAATTCCCGTGCAAACCACAGTGAACCCAAGCTGTTCGTCACCCGGTAAAAAGGGTTATAAAGAGTGGAAATCCCCAATTCCGCAATTTCCCGCTCAATCATCTGATGCTGATAGCCCACCACTACAGTCGGCTGAATCTCATTTTTTAGGAGCATCTCGCAGGTCCGCCGGAGAATCGCCTTCCCTTCAATTTCCAATAAACACTTCGGTTTATCCACGTGCCGACTGATCCGGCTGCCGACCCCCGCCGCCATAATAATTGCTTTCATCTGCCAAGCCTCCTAAATCACAAACTGAAAATCTTACCCCTCTAAAATGTATCGTCGTTTCCTCGAAAATCTTTAATCGACATATATATCACCGAACTTTCCCTTACCCATCCCAGACGGCCATTTCTCGTTTTGTCACTACTTGATTATCAAAGAAAAACGCTTGTTTGATCCGCTCCGAAGGCTGAAACCCTTGATCCATAAAACAGCCAAACAGTCTATCAGCCCAGTCCTCGTCCTGTACTTCTATACCCAAAGTTTCCTGCAGGGCCCGCATGCATCCAATAAACTGCTGAATCCCCGCTGTCATATCCTGACGAACCTCAAAATATTCTTGATTCGTCATTGTTTCTGCCCGAACCATGTTGCCATCCGCCTCAATATATTTCAGCATACCCACGGGTGCAGTAAAAAAAGCATCTATAAATTCCGATTGCCGATACACAAAACTGGAATACACGGAACCGTCATTGCCACTAAGGCAGCTATACATCGTATTCTTTTCTAAATATAGATTATCTTTACCGGTATACACACATAAATAAAAACCTTCCAGCCCTTCTTCCAAAATACGACTTAAATAATATTGAATCGTTCCATGAAACATAGTATCCACAACGGCAAAGGGCCTCTTCGTTTTCAAAGAAGAAAAATATGCCCGATACGCGGCCCGTTCGGCAGCGCTTTGTTGTAAAATGCCTTCCTTATATATTGATAGTCGCTGCTTCATTACGTCCATTGCATTTTGCAGATCGCTGACAACCAGATCTCCTCCTACATCCTGAGGATCCATCGCAACATCATATCTTTCCTGTAAGAACTCACGAAATGTACCCTTGAAAGGAAACTTACTCACCTCATAAATATCCTCCTCGTTAAAAATAGACGCACTCCACACCGCGCTGCGGGATATTTCCAAATAGACACTGTTTTTCCCATATGGAGCTAATGCACTATCACATGACAAAAAATATTCATAGATAGGTTTCAATAGATACCCATCCCGCCCAAAGAAAACCAGCGTATCAATTTCTTTCTCTTGCGCCATCCGTAGCAGCCATGACATAAACGAATCAAGCAGTGCCCCCAGTATACAAAACCCTGCTTCCTGTTCATTGGCGAAGCGAATCTGTCCCTTTGCCACATTCAGTGCAAACGGGCTGTTAAAGAGACGAGCGCTGACAATGCCGATCGCCAGCGAACTATATAAACTTCCAATGGATGGCATGATCGCTTTAGCCGACGAATGTTCCAATATTTCCATTGCACTCAATACCTGATAAGTACGGATGCCAAATTCTTCCGCATAACAAATATCTGCATATTTATCGTCGCCGATATGCAGTGCATTTTTGTCTCCGACATACATTCTCTTGTAATAAGGCCAAAAATCTTTATTTTCCTTGGACATTTTCTTCTCACAAGAAACAAAGATCTGTTCCCGCTTTACGTCTAATCCACACTGGGCCAAGAGCTCCTGTAAAATGTCGCTTGTATAATGCATATCACTGATGAAAAAAACCGGCTTCTTTGTCATTGTTTCCTGACAAAGTGCAATCATATCCTCTCGCCCGACCAAAAGCGCTTTATCTGTTTCCAACTCAATGGCCTGCCAAACTTCCAATTCCTCCGCAGATGTGTCCAAAAGTTCCGCCATTTTTCCATAAATTTCCTGCAAGGTTGGATTTGATAATAAATCGACAGCCCTCTGTCGGATTTCTGTGAAGTGCGTTTTCCTTCCTGCCTGCTTATTCAATCGTGCTTCTGTCAACCGGTAAACATCCACCGGAAGAAAGGTCTGCCGCATGATTAAAGTGTCAAAAATATCAAACGAAACAATATCACTCTCTTCTATTTTTTTGCGAAGCTCTTCATAACTTCTTCGCCAATAGGGAAAATTGACTTCGTTCGTCTTAGGTAACTTTGCCTGTTGCCCATTCGTAAAATAAATAGGGATATTCCAATCCTGAATTCGTGTATAAATTGTTGTCCAATAGCTTTCGCCAGTATTGATGATCAGAATATCTGCCTGTCGTTCCACTTGTCCCCGTGTCAAAATGGGGCGATCATACATCATCGTCCCACAAAGTGCCTGATCGCGGTCACATAGCCCAATAATCTGAAATCCTTCCAGCCCTTGCAATAAAGTAGCCGTCATTCGGCCTGTTCCATAGAGAACAATTTTTTGATCCCGAAAAGTAGCAAATACTTTTCTAAAATTTTCTATCTCACGAGAAAATTTGAATTGTCCATCCATAAAAACTCTACCTCATTTCTCGTTCTCACAATCATATACTCCACCGTTTTTCTTAATGGAAAAACCTAATAACCACCTACGATAAATCCTGATAAAGATAAGTTACCAGTAAGGCCTATCGCCGTGTCGCGTAAATATTAACCAAGCCGTCAAACCCATTGAAAACCGCCGGAGAAATAAACGGATTTTTCCCGATCAAATCGGAATCCATAAAGACCCGAAACCCATTTTCGACTAAGATATGGAATATTTTATCGATCGTCTGAACTTCCCCGGCCACCGAATGATATTCGACAAAAAGATGGCGCACCCGGTCAAGATAGGGAAGTGCTCTGGTCAAGACCCGCGTTTCCGCACCTTCAATATCGATCTTCCAAAAATCAACGACTTCATAGGCCACTAAAACGTCTGCAATATCGGCCGTTTTTACCTGCACGGTTTTCGTTTTTTCCGACGCTTCAGCAATATGTCCGCCTTCGTCCCCTTCCTGCATGAAAGACAGTGTTCCAGCACTGTCCCAAACGGCCTGATTACGGAGGACACACCGGCCGGCGGCCGTCAAGGGGGCGAGATTATCGGCCAAAAGAGAAAAAATTTCTGGATCCGCCTCAAACGCTTCCACCTGAGCCTGCGGATAATTTTCCAAGTAGAACTTCACGCTCATACCAATATTGGCCCCGCAGTCAAGAATATGCAGCGGACGGTTCTTATCTTCAGTAAACTCATAGATTCGCCGCACAAAAATCTGCTCGTACTGCGCCAGAAAAGAGCCCATATCCGCGATCCGCCACGTCTGTCCGAAAACTTCAACCGTATGATTCTGCTGCGAAGTATCAACATCCGCATACATTTCCCACAAGCGCATAAATTCCGGCAGCACCTGCACCGCGTTTCTGTCCGTTAGCTGTGCGTAAAGATTGTACAATCCTCGCCCTTGATAATAGGCCACACAGCTTTTCAGCCAGTCCTTGTTTTCCTCTCCGCCTAAAAAACGACGGTGCACAATCATGGCCACCTTCTCCAACGGCGCATCAGAAATCACATCTAAAGTGCGATGAACCAGCGCCATAGTAACAAAATATTTAGGACAATCCACGTCAGCAAGACTGCGTGCAATCTCCCGGTGATACTGCCGAGAAACCGCCACGATCACGCCATCCGCTCCGCCTAAAAGCGCCTGTCCCTCCGTCAAGCCGCGCACCGGCCGACCAAGAAATTCCGACGCCTCTCCACGCTGAGAAATAACATACCCATCCCATAAAATCCCTTGAAGTTCTAGGTAAACCGAGATCCAGAACGCGTACTCTCCTGCACCATATATCACGATATGCCGTTTCGTTTGCGCCCACTGCAAAAACTCAATCATGGATGTTCTCCCCCCTCAAGACAGACTTTCCTGAATCACCCGCAGCAAATTCGCTTCAAAGGCCCGCAGCGAAAAGTGCTCTTCATAGGTTTTCCGCGCCTGTTGGCCCATCTCCCCCCACCTCTCTTGGTGCTGCAGCATCCAACGCATACGGTCGGTCAAATCGAAAACATCCCCGGCCCGACAGACTAACCCGTTCTCTTCCTGGCGAATGTATGCTGCAGTTCCTGTATGATCAGAAACGATACACGGGCGGCTGCACATCATCGCTTCCGTGGCCACGATAGGCATCGTATCGCTGCGTGAGGGGCATACCAAAACATCAAGTTTTCCATAAATTTCAGCTAAAGCGGCATGATCAAATACGCCTAAATATTTAATGTCGTTCGTCTTTTGGGCCTTGGCCAAGATCTGTTCCCCATAGGCCGTTTGGCTGACTCCAATGAGCCAGAATTCGCACTGTGATCGCTCTTCGGCCGATAATTGCTCAATCGCTTGCAGAAAGACCTCCTGCGCTTTTCGATAATAGATCTCACCAATCAGCGCAAAAATTCTCTTTTCTTGTCCCGCTTTGCTCCTTATGCATTCTGTCGAGAAATCCTCAATCCCGTACAGCAGATCTTCTCCCATCGTCCAGTGGGGGCAATGCCGGGCAAAAGCCTCGCGCGCCAACTTTCCCACTGGGTATACCGCCACATCTCCCTGCGGGACATCGTTTAAGGAATCACAATCCTTTCCCTCGTAAAGCATTTCGGAATCATGGAGCCACCACAGGATCGGGCGGTCAATAGCATGACCGCGCATGAGGACGTAAAACTGGTTTGTATTGACGAATACCATTGCACACTGCGCCGCCCAGGAGATGCTGTCTAACGTCACCACGCGCAGGCTCGGATCCACCAGAACCGAGATATCCATTTGCAGTAACTGCTCCCGCATGGACCCGTCTGTCAGAGAAACAAACAGAATTTCTTGGCCGTTTTGCCGCAAGATTTTTGCCGCTTGAAAGAGGGCCAAGGAAGCGCCCGTCGTATACTCCATATCATAGGAAATCAAGGCGATAGGCGGATGGGAAAATCGCGGTACGATAGCCGCCGCTTCCCCCGGGCGAAAAAACAACACGTCCCGGCGCGGGAAGAATTCCCCTAAGCCCTCTTTGATATCGTCCCGGGAGTAAATTTTTTCTTCCGGGACCCCTAACTTCCTAAGCTGCTCTTTCATCTCGTTTTGATAGACGCTGAGCAGATAGACTTGGTCAAACGGGAGTGCAACCCCATCCTCGGGAGAATATATCAGGTGTCCATCTAACATTCCGCCCTGCTTCGCCCTATCATTGTCCAAAAGGCCAACAACGTCCGTTTGACAAAACCACTCCTTATAAGATTGATAATATTCCCCCGTGCCAAAAAGCAATACCCGCAAAACAAACGCCTCCCTCAGCGCAGATGACGCCGCCGATTCCATTTTCCCCAATACTTCTCAATAATCCGATACTGCTCCTCGGTGATAAATTCCCGATATTCTCGGAAACAGGCCTCAATCTCTCCCTCCGCTTGCATAGCCTGATCTCTCAAAGCGTCACTATACCTGCCCGCCATATAGCGAAGTAAGGTCCCCCGCTCCTCCGACCGATCGATAACCATTTTCAAAAAATACACCGGCAAGCCCAAGCTGACGCAATAGCCCATATGCGTGCCCACGGCATTCGTAACGCCCACATCCCCCAACTGAATGATGCTCCGCAAGCGCGATAAGAAGGACGGATCATTGGAACTCCCCGCCGTGACCACTTGGAATCCCGACTGAAGGTACGGCAAATGCTCTCCCTGCTGTAAATTCATGTAATACATGCACACCAGCACCGTACGAAAGCCATACTGCTTTTTTAACACTTGGAGACGGCGAATTGCCTCGTGGGCGTCAAAAGGCATTTTACAGTCTGAAGACGCATGAACAGGAAAAAATAATAGAGTTTTCCCCAGCCGCCGCTTAAGGCGCTGCAATTTAGGATATGTATATAACGGTTTCGCATATAAAATATACGGCCCCAGCGCGTGTACGGAAACATTCGGTATTTCTTCCCAGACCAAGCGGCTCATCGTGAAGCAGTTTCCGTCAGCCGGATGCAAGTCCCAAGGGGTAAAAAAGGGGGCCAGCAGCGTACCGTGGCTGATAGCACATTTGCTGACATCATAGCGGGGATTTTTTACATATTTTCTGACACACCGATATATCCCATACGCAAAAGAATCGCCGCGTCGTTCCTGCGGCGAATACGCATAATCTACTTCTTGCATCAACGTCTGATAATCAAACACACTGCATCGGCGAAGCTGACTAATTTTTTTTCGATAGCTTTTCCGACTGAAGGACAAAAATCCTCGATCTTCTATCGCCAAAAAGATATTTTGACATCCGGCCGCCTCCAACGCATGGCGAATTTCCACTATAAAATCCTCAGCCGTGACGGTAATGATAACGCCATCCGTCGCACTTATCTGCTCTGGGCTGAATTCTCTTACTTCCTTTCCCCGAAAACGAGTTGTGGTCTCCTGCTTTGTCACGAAATAGCCCGAAATATGAATTTTTTGTTGCCGAAAATAACGGCTCAAGACCCGCGCCGTTTCTCCCGTCCCATAGCAGTAAACTTGATCACACGCCGTGCAAAATGTTTTCAGATCTTCCATATTTCATTGATACTCCCCATCTTATTCGAGACCAAATTTTTTCCTTCGACACGATGACGCAACTCATGACACCCTCACTCCACCAAAATCCCACACGGTCAAATCATCTCCACTTCCCGCGCCATCGCCCGAATCAGATCCACCCCATCCCAGACGAAGGAGAACTCCATTGTCCGCCCCAGTGGGACAATACGATCCACACCTTGCGGATGATGCATCGTCATAAATTCGCGCAGCGCTTCCTTCGAAACGCCATAATAAGACACCGTTTGGCACGCTTCATTGTCACAAATCGGCAGAATATCCGCTAATTTTTCTGCTGTATATTCCATAAAAAAGCCGCTGTTTTCTTTATATGCCATGAGATCCGCCTCCAAGGCCGCCACTTCCACGCGAAAAATCTTATTATCCGCGCTCGGAATAAACCTCGCTTCCTTATGTGCGCCTAAGAGGTACATCTTCAATAGCTTATTCACTGCCTGCACCGGCTCCAAGGGATAGCGTTTATCTACCCACGCCCTTAACCGCGACCAAAAGGCCTCTCTCGCCGGTTTTGTGTTCTCTCCCAGCCAAATCACGATCCGCGGCGAAACGCAGGCCGCTTGGTCACTTAAATACGTATCGTTGTAAAAACCTTGCGTGATGTTTTCTTTTTCGTCCGCCGGCGAAGCCAAATACGCCTCTGCATCGATGACTGCTAACGAGTATCGATCGGCAAAGGTAATTTCCGTCGCCCTCGGCCGCAGCGGTGAAGCCCGCAGTTCTCCAATCGTTGCATTGCCTCCCCAGATCACGCGAAGACTGCACAAAGACGAAAGGTAGTCATTGATCTCCTTTTCATGTCCGTATCGAACCATGACCATCTCCTTGGCCATAGCCGGCATTCCCCGTAAGGTTTCGCGCATAGCCTGGCAGAGGATCTCCACTTGGGGAAACTCTTTCGATGGCAGCCGCACGATATTCGTGTTCCCAGCCAATACAGAAGGAATGAACGAATAGAAAAAAGTGGCCGGAACGTTGGAAGGTGCAACGTGAAAGGCAATCCCCCTCCCCTGAAAAAAACGATGCCGATCATATTGCTGCTTTAACTGCTCTAAATTGCCCCGTCGGCACCAAAAAGCCAGCGTCATGATATCAGAGTATGCCCGCGCCGCTTTCCCCCGCAATATTCTTTGTGATACCTCTGCCAAGAAATCCATCGCCTGCTTTGAAAACACCGCGCGCACTTTTTGCTGCGGCAAAGCGGCAAGAATCGCTTCACTCCCCAACAGAAATTTCATACTAGAGCCCGGCTGCATAAGTATCGCTGCACCCCCTTATCTCGGCATTTTTAAGACGCCCAAACACTTTGAAATATTTTCCTTTACGCCCGCAGAGACAATCGTCTTCGCCCATCAACATGCCCTCATCCTCTGTCAGCAGCGAATGACCCGGATACGATTTCGGCAGCACGGAAACAACTTGGATAATACCGCGCTCTCCTATCGGCGCTATGGAAAAATCCTGCGGACGGCGAATCAGGACATCGAAATAGGATGCCGCATGAAAATGGCCCTGACTGCATTCCATATAGATACAACCGCTTTGTTCGGCCATGCCGTAGAAATTGTAAACTTCCGGCAGATCGCAGACTTCTTTCAAGCCCTGTTTGAATTCCTCCGGCGATACCGCGTCTTGTATCATCTTTTTCCAGCCGCCGCCGTGAATCAAGACTGCATTGCTTAAGTTCAGTTTTTCTTTTCGTGACCGCAACGCTTGATAAAAATGCTGCCAAATCATAAAAGTAAAACCAAACAGAAAAATTCTTTCCCCTTCATGTTCCGCCAAAAAATGCTGGAGCCGATCAAATTCCAACTCCATATCATCGTTTAAAGCGTATATGCGCTGCCGCCCGAAGATGGAAAATCCCATGATGGCCGAGCCGCGCGCGCTGAACATGGCCGGATTTTTCAAAACGCCCGGACAGTCTATGATGATCATCGGCATGCGCTGACTTTTCGTAAAATCGGAAACGACCCGTACCAGCGTCTTATGCTGCTCCGTCGCCGTCTCCTGATCAAGAAATATCTTGGATTTTTTTTGCCCGGTCGTTCCCGACGATGTTATCGTCTTAAAAATATCTTCTTCGGCAATGCTTCGAAGTTCCATTTCCTTAAAAATACGCACCGGAATAAACGGAATCTGTTCATAAGAACGAACCGTCCCCTCATCAAATCCCACCGTCCGCATCATATTTTTATATGGCAGGCAGCGGCTCTGATGATACGCCGTCAATTCCAGGATCCGCTCTGTCAAAAAGGAGGTTTTCTCCTCTTTCGCCAAAGAAAACGGATCTCTTTCTAACACTTCTTTATACGCAAACATATTTCCCTCATATTTCCGCGTTCGTCCGCTTTACCCGATTTCCACCGCATACTTTTTCAGGATTTCCTTTCCTTTCGCATAAGAATCGATCGCGATGACATCATCAATGTCAATCATAATATCAAACGCTTCTTCCAATGCGGCAATCATCTGCATGTGCCCCATCGAATCCCATGCCTCAATCCCGTGGTGTTTCAAGTCCGCCAACTCTGTTTCCGGTACATGAAACACGTCCATAAACACTTGATTATACTTCTCCAAATTCGCCATGATAAGCCTTCTCCTTTTTATCTTGTCTGCCTCTTATCTACGCATGCCGCCGTCCACCCGGATCACTTGGCCCGTAAGATACGCCGACATATCAGAAATTAAAAATACGGCGGTTTTCGCAATATCCACCGGAGACCCGCAACGCCGCAGCGCTGAATCCTCTTTTACCTCCCGCACCGCTTTTTCCGACATGACTTCCATCATATCTGTACCTATGATGCCCGGCGCGATACCATTCGCCCGTATCCCATAACTTCCCAATTCGTGAGCCAAAGATTGGGTCATGGCGACGATGGCCGCTTTTGTCGCCCCGTAAACCGCCTGTCCCGGGTTACCGTCAAAAGCCGCCGAAGAGGCCAGACTGACAATGGCCCCCTGTTTTTTACGCATCATCAATTTCGCCACATACTGCGTAAATAGGAACGGTGCCATAAAATTCACTTCAAATACCTGCCGGAGATCGCTTTCCCGGGTCATCGTAAAGAGAGAATTATGGATCACACCGGCGTTATTGACCAAGCCGTCAATCGGTACTTTGGCTTTTATCAGCCTCTGCACGGCAGCCTGCATCGCCTCCCGATCCGTCAATTCAAAACAGAGCGGGCGTATTTCCACCGAATATTTAGCTGCGATCTCGGCCATGTCCGCCAAAAATTCCGGTGTCTCTTGGCGGGCATGGGCCCAGATATGAGCGCCGTTGCGAGCGAATTCCTCTATCATCGCCCGTCCGATCCCTCTTCGGGTACCGGTGATAATCACATTTTTCCCCTGCAAAAGCATAGACTCACCTCACTCAATCATATCCCAGGTCAATCCCGTTCCGCGTTTTAAGGCACAGCGCACTTTTTTCCCCAACACGACATCATAATACTTGGGACTCAGTCCTAACCCCGGTCGGATAGAGCGCATATTCTTCTCGGTAATCACCTCGCCCGCCTGCATATCTTCGACGATATAAAGGCTGCGGCGGAATTGTATTTCTTTTTGTTCCTGTGCGGTGACACCATAGCTTACTTTTCCCAGCGCTTGGCTGGCAGCCTTCGCTTCACGCACCAAGCTGGCCATCTCGGAGGGCTCTAAAGAAAAAGCCGCATCCACCCCGCCTTCCGCCCGCGACAACGTGAAATGCTTTTCAATCACCGTCGCCCCTAAGGCCACGCTGGCCACGGCTACCCCGATCCCCAGCGTATGGTCGGATAATCCCACGGGACAATCAAACAGCGCCTTCATGTGCGGCAAAGTGAAAAGATTCGTTCCTTCCGGCGTCGCCGGATAGCTGCTGGTGCATTTCAGCAGAGCAATCTCGGGGCAGCCATTCTCCCGCGCCGTCCTCACTAAATCGTCGAGTTCCGCCACACTGGCCATTCCCGTCGACGCAATGATCGGCTTTCCGGTACGGGCGACCTTTTTGATAAGAGGCAGATCAATATTCTCGAAGGAAGCAATCTTATACAGCGGTACCTGCAATTCTTCCAAAAATTCCACGGAAGAAGCGTCAAATGGGGTACTGAACCCGATGATACCACGCTTTTGGCACTGCTTTAATATCGCTTCCTGCCACTCCCACGGGGTATACGCTTTTTGATAGAGCGCATAGAGGGACTCCCCTTGCCAGAGGCTCCTTTTATCGGCAATCAAAAACTCGGCATCGCTCTTATCAATCGTCATCGTGTCCGCCGTGTAGGTCTGAATCTTCACGGCGTCCACCCCCGCATCGGCAGCGGCATCCACAATCTGGAGCGCCCGTTCCAAGGATTGATTATGATTGCCGCTCATCTCCGCGATAATAAAAGGCTGTCGTAAATCGTTAAACATTCTTCTCCCCCCTCTTCTACGCAAAGGGAAATGGTTCATACTCGATGCTTTTCTTTTTTTCCGCCCATTCCTCTTTGAGAATGGACCCTACCGCGACATCATAAAACCGTCCCGCTTTATAGATATGCTGACGCATGATACCGTCCTGCTTGCTGCCGCAAAGCTGATGCAATCGTATGACCGGCTGATTTTCCACGAAGGTTTCATTGCAGAGTTTATGGAGCCCCAAGACGTCAAACACATAGTCATACAAACTCCATTCTAAATACAACGCTAATTTCAGTGACCGCTTCTCCCGCACAGCAATATAATAGCCCCAACTGCACCGCGCATTGACCTGATCGATCTCCGTAACGCTAATCACACCGATGGGAATATCCTCCAGTCGGATAACCCAATGAATCTGACTGTCATCTCTCTGCAGACCGCTGAACCAACACCGCTGCCCTTCTATCGTCAAGCGGGGATCCGTATTCATGAATTTCGTAATGTCAGGGCGCATACGCCATTCCATAACCAGCGCCAAGTCAGCTTCTTGCAATCGCACCATGCGAACGTCCACGTTATCCCTCGCTTTTGTATCCAGTTTACTTTTTCTTAAACACCCCGATGATATCACGCCCCAAGCCCATGTCTGCCATAGCTTTTTCCAATGCTAACAGCTTCGTTGGCGATACCTCATGCAGAAATTTTTCCAACGCCAATCGAGCCACATGGCACTTATGCCCCTTCTCCGGCTCGTCGTAATAGTTGTTATCCTCGTGGAAGGCAAAAAACTCAATGAATTGATCGCCGTAAAGCGCTTGCTGCTTCAGGCCAAACGCCTCGCAAACATTGACTAAACTCTCCATATTAAAGTATGAAAGATGCTCCGGCGGTACAATCCATTTTTTCGTGTGGATCATCTGATGATCCAGCAGAAATTTCTGCAGCGGATTAAAATCATTCGGCACCCGAATGATCAAAAGCCCATCCGCTTCCATCAATGCAGCGCAGCGTGTGAGAACGTCCTCCGGACATCTCACATGCTCCAAAAGATTCGATATGTGTACGACGCCGAAATGCCGCCCTTCCTGAATCATCTCATCGCATATCGGCAGCAGATCACCTTGACGCAGGAAAGGAAGCATATCCGGATTGTGACGCTCCATCGCATACCGCGAAAAATCAACACCTTCCACCTGATACCCCTGATCGTGGAAAAACTGCATGGCAAACCCTTCACCGCAGCCAAGATCAAGGAAAGTGTCGCCCTCTGCCTGAGGTCTGTTTTCTTGTATCATAATCAACTTCTGCTGTAATTTACTTTGGATGAAGTACCTTTCATCTTCGTTATATTCCTGACTGTAAACGCTTTTCCCCGGTGCCGCCTGCTGAAAGTACGTTTCCCGGTAATACTCCTGCAATTCCTCCTCTGAAGGCATCGGCGAGACTTGATAAAACCCATACGAGGTTTTAACGAGACTGGCCTCCGTATAACGTTTTTTCATCTCTTCTGAAACGGTCATTATATTCCTCCTACTCTAAGCCCCATTCCTCCATGTGAAAATTCATGTCGGCGGCGTTGCTGAAACGTCCATGTGTCGCCTTACCGCTGCCGTGATATCGCTCTCGCTGACGTTTGCCGCCTCGCCCAAATATTCGATCATCCCCACCTGCGCGCAGTCTTCACACACTTTTATCTGGTTTTCCGCAATCGCTGTGACGATAGAGGGAAGGCCCAAAAAGTGCCGCTCCCAGATCGTTGTCCCCCCCGCACCTAAAGATAAATCCGCTTCATTCATCAAGGCAGCAATACAGCTTACTTGGCAAAAATAACAAAAATTGCTCTGTTGCCGGCAAAAATCCTGAATCTCCCCGCGGTGCGGGTTGCTTCCCCCCACGACGACATTGACGGTCACCGAACGCAAAGACAGCGTCGCCAAACTTCGCAGCGCTTTCATCGTTTCGTTGGTAAGATCGCTGCCGCCGTAAAATACAAGGATATTACGAATATTGCCCTCTCTTAGGCGCTGCACCTTCTTTATTTCATAGAATTCTTCCCGCAAAAGCGCGAATTTCGGGCCTAATCGCAGCTCGCAGGTCTCTGGAACAAGGCCCTGATAGCGTCGCTCCTGATGCAAATAAAAATTCTGATCCAAGAGAATGTCACAATCATGGCGTCGGTTTGCCAGATCATCGATCACAAAAATCCGGGTCGTAAGGGGCCGTAGTTCCTTCTCCCAAGCAATATCCAAAGCATAGCTATCCACCACTAATAAATCTGCCTGCCCAATGGACAGGAGAAGCGCCCTCGTTTCCTCCGCATCCCGCCGCCAAGGTACTG
>CAJPQU010000003.1 GCA_905372875.1 uncultured Schwartzia sp.
GGCCTTACAGGCCGTTAGAGTAAAACCCCCGGCTATGCCGGGGGATATTTATTTGTGTACGCAATGTGAGGACAAAGTGCCGATCACTTTCCCTCATGCAGGGCTTCGTCTAAGGTGTGCCAGGAGAGGACGGCACATTTGACCCGGGCGGGGAGATTGGCGATGTTTTTCAGCGCGGCGGCGTCGGCCAATTCTTCTAAGGCGTCATCGTCGGTAATTGTTCCTTTGATCATGCCCAAAAAGAGGGCGATGAGGTGCTCTGCTTTCTCCACCGGCTGGCCTTCGATGAGGTCGATCATGAGGGAGGTAGAGGCTTGGGAGATGGCACAGCCCACGCCGGTAAAGGATGCTTCGGCGATGGTGCCGTCTTTGACCGAGAGTTCCAGCGTGATCTCGTCGCCGCAGCTGGGGTTCCGCCCCTTGAGGACGACGGTGGGCTGTGCCAAATGGTGGCGATGGGCGGGATTTCGGCTTTCCTCCGCGATGAGTTCCGTGTAAATCTCTTCAAGACTCAAGGTGCATGACCTCCCGCACTTTCTTCAGGGCCGCGATCCAGCGGTCGACGTCGTCCTTCGTGTTATAGAAGTAGAAGCTGGCCCGGCAGGTGGCGTTCTGCCCCAAATACGTCATGAGAGGCTGAGCGCAGTGGTGGCCGCCCCGCACCGCCACGCCTTCCGCGTCCAAGATAGTGGAAACGTCGTGGGGGTGGACATCCTTCACGTTGAAGGTGATGATGCCCGTTTTGTTGTTGCGGGTGGTGTCACAGCCGTAAAGCTCCACATAGGGGAGTGCTTTAAGCTGGGGCAGGGCGTAGTCTAATAGTTCCTGCTCAATGGCGGCAATGCGGTCAAAGCCTAATTTTTCCAGATAATCGATGGCCGCCGTGAGCCCCGCTGCCCCGCCGACATTTTGCGTCCCCGCCTCAAATTTCGCCGGGAGTTCGGCAAAGGTGGTTTCCTGCTCCGATACATATTCGATCATGTCGCCGCCGGTGAGAAAGGGGGGCATGGCGGAGAGAAGTTCCTGGCGGCCGTAGAGGACGCCGATGCCCATGGGCGAGAGCATCTTATGCCCAGAGAAGGCGAAAAAGTCCGCCCCTAAGGCCTGTACGTCCACCGCCATATGGGCCACGCTCTGGGCGCCGTCCACCACCACCACGGCACCGGCATTGTGGGCTCGGTCGGCGATGTCCCGCACCGGGTTGACGAGGCCCAGGACATTGGACACATGGGTCACGGCCACCACTTTCGTCCGCGGGGTGATCTTCGTTTCGATATCTTTTTGGGAAAGATTTCCGTCGGGTTCCAGGTAAATATAGTTCAGCTTCGCCCCCGTGGCCTTCGCGGCCTCTTGCCAGGGGACGAGATTGCTGTGATGTTCGGCGATGGTGAGAAGAATTTCGTCCCCCGGGCCGAGCTTTACCCGGCCGTAGCTGTACGCGACGAGATTCAGGGCCTCGGTGGCGTTTTTCGTGAAGATGATCTCTTCCGCGTTCGGGGCGTTGATGAAGCGGCGGACCCGTTCCCGGGTGTTTTCGTAGATGTCCGTGGCCTCTATGGAGAGGGCGTAGGCCCCCCGGTGGGGGTTGGCGTTGCAGCCGCCGTAATAACCGCACATGGCCTGGATCATGCTTTCCGGTTTCTGCGTGGTGGCCCCGTTGTCCAAATAGACGATAGGACGGCCGTTCATCGTTTGGTTCAGCAGGGGAAAATCGCGGCGAAATTCCTGGGGATCACGCATGGGAAAGTCTCCCTTCAATGGCGGTGCGGATTTCTTCGGCCAGCGTCGCGTCCGGCAGGCGAGAGAGTACCGGGGCGAGGGCCGCTTCCACCACCAGTTGCTTGGCTTCTTCGCTGTCAAGCCCGCGGCTCATGAGATAAAAGAGCTTATTTTCGTCCATTTTGCCGATGGTGACGGCGTGATGACCGTCCACGTCCGCTTCCCCGGAGAGCATCAGCGGCACCGAGCGGTTTCGCACTTTCGGAGAGAGGAGGATGACTTCTTCACTTTCCCGCCCTACCGATCCGGCGGAGCCGCTGACGAAATCCAGCGTGCCGCGAAAAACCTTCTCGGCCTGGCCCGCCAGCGCGCCGTAAACCAGCATGGTGGCATCCGTTTCCGGCGCTTTCTGCTGGACGACGTAGTTCATGTCCGTGTGCCGCGTGCCGTCCACAAAGTAAAGGGCCGCCACGTCCGCCACGCTGCCGCGCCCCGAAAGGGAGATGTTAAGGGACGACGCGGACACCCTTCCCCCCGCTTCGACGGCGGTGAAGCGAAAGGCTGCCCCCGCCGCCACTTCCGCCTCTATCCGGTCGGCGCGGGCCATGTCGTCCGGCGCAAGCTGCACCCGGATGAGGTGTAGCTCTCCGCCTTCGGCGATCTCCGCCCGGATGAAGGCGGAGGGTTCTTCCCGGTAGACCACGACGCACTCGGTTTTCTCTCCTCGGGGGACGACGATATGCTTTTCTACGGGGGCGGCGGACATGACGCTTTCGGGCACCCGCGCCTCGTTGACCCCCAGCCAGCGCCAAGTGCGCATGGGGATCTCACTGTAAACGAACTCTTGCCCCGCCATCAGCCCATCGTCCCTTCCAACTCAATCGTGATGAGATTGTTCATTTCCACCGCGTATTCCAAGGGAAGCGCCTTGGCGATGGGCTCTACGAAGCCCCGCACGATCATGGCCCGCGCCTCATCTTCCTTAATGCCGCGGCTCATCAGGTAAAAAATAGCTTCGTCGCTGATCCGGCCGATTTTCGCTTCGTGGCCGATGTCTGCCTCGTCCCCTTGGATGTCCATGGCGGGTAATGTATCCGCCCGGGAGTTGCTGTCCAGCATGAGAGACTCGCAGCTCACGGAACATCGCGCGTGATCGGCGTCTGGCGCGACCTTTACGGCGCTGCGGTAGACCGCTACCCCCCCATCCTTGGAGATGGAGCGGGTACTGATGTTCGCCGAGGTATGAGGCGCGGCGTGAACCACCGTCGCCCCCGTGTCGAGGTGCTGGCCGTGCCCGGCGAAGGTGACGCCGGTAAATTCGCACCGGGCCCCCTCGCCGTGGAGGATGCTGGAGGGATAAAGCATGGACACATGGGAGCCGAAGGATCCGGACACCCACTCGATGAGGCCGTCTTTTTCCACCAGGGCCCGCTTCGTATTGAGGTTCATCATGTTCCGGGACCAGTTCTCGATGGTGGAGTAGCGGAGCCGCGCTCCTTCTTTGATATAAAGCTCCACGCAGCCGGCGTGAAGGTTGGTCACGTTGTACTTCGGAGCGGAACAGCCTTCAATGAAATGCAGGCTCCCCCCCCGCTCCACGATGATCAGGGTGTGTTCAAACTGTCCGGCTCCCGGCGCATTCAGCCGGAAATACGATTGGAGGGGGATTTTTACCTCTACCCCCGCCGGAACGTAGACGAAGGAGCCCCCCGACCACACCGCGCCGTGGAGGGCTACGAATTTATGGTCCTTCGGGGGTACCAATTTCATGAAATATTCCCGCACGATGGCCTCATGTTCCCGAAGCGCCGTCTCCATGTCCGTGTAGACGACGCCTTGTTTTTTGAGGCTCTCCTGCACGCTGTGGTAGACGACTTCGGAGTCGTACTGGGCTCCCACGCCCGCCAGAGAAGACTTCTCCGCCTCGGGGATCCCCAGCCGGTCAAAGGTATCCCGTATGTCCTCGGGCACGTCTTCCCAGCGCCCTGCCATGCGGGCGTCGGGCTGGACGTAGGTCACGATGTGATCCATGTCCAGGGCTGAGAGATCCGGCCCCCAGGTGGGAAGCGGCGTCTGCCGGTAGACTTCGAGGGATTGCAGCCGAAAGTCCAGCATCCATTTCGGATCGTGTTTTTTCGCCGAAATATCCCGGACGATCGCCTCCGTCAGCCCCTCTTCCGTCCGGTAGAGAGGACGATCCTCGTTTTTGATATCGTAGAGGGTGCGTTCAATATCCTCAATAAAAGTCTTTTTCTTTGCCATAGGCGTCTCACCCCCGTGTGTCCAAAAGATGGGTGAAGCCCTGGCGGTTAATGTCGTCGATGAGGGAGGCGCCCCCTTCTTCGGCAATGCGCCCCTCCATGAGGACATGCACCCGATCCACCTTCAGTTCGGAGAGGATGCGGGCGTTGTGGGTGATGATGAGGCAGGCATTCTCCGGGGTATGAAAGGCGCTGACCCCTTTCGATACCACCTGCACCGCGTCCACATCGAGCCCCGAGTCCGTCTCGTCTAACATTGCCAGCTGCGGGCGCAGCATGAGGAGCTGCAGGATCTCACTGCGCTTTTTCTCGCCCCCGGAAAAGCCCACATTCAGGTAGCGCTGGGCGTAGGCTTCGTCCATTTGCAGGGCGTCCAAGGCCGCTTTCAATTCCTTCTTGAAGGCTAAAATCTTGACCTTTTCCCCGGTGACGGCCTGCCTCGCCGTGCGGAGCATGTTCTCCACCGTGATCCCGGGGATTTCCTCCGGGGACTGAAAGGAGAGAAACAGTCCCCGCCGCGCCCGCTCGAAGGTGGGGAGATCCCCCAGGTCCTCGCCTAAAAAGGTCATTTCCTCCGACTGCGCCTCGTAGCGGGGATGGCCCATGATGACGTTCATCAGGGTGGATTTCCCCGATCCGTTCGGGCCTAAGAGCACATGCACTTCGCCGCGGTTCACCGTGAGGTCGATTCCCTTCAATATCTCTTTGCCGTCCACGCTGGCTCTGAGGCCGCGGATGGTCAGCAGATTTTCTGCCATAAACATCGATCCCTTTCTTCTCCAGCTTGCGTTTATTTTACAAAGATGAAGTATCTTCATTTTAGGAGATACCCCGGTCCTTGTCAATCCCTACAAATTTTCTATGCTTTAGGGAAATCGTTTCCGGCGCGCCTTTCCGGCGGGCGTCGGCTCATTCGTTGCCGATGATCCGCAGGATTTGCCGGTTCTTTACCATGCGGCGGGGATCCATCTCCGCCCAGTCGTAGAATTGATGGTACACATCATACCGCCGCCAGTTGGCCACGAATTGCTGCTGTTCCAGGGTAAAGAGCTCCCACAGGGCGTCTACGTCGAAATGCGCCCGCAGCTCGTCCAGGAGGCCCAGTCGGGTGAGGTATTCGGCACTCTCGTAGAGGGCGAGGAACATAGCATAGCGGGCGGGGCAGTTTTCCAGCGTGATCCCCTGGTTGAAAAAGATCAGGCGGCCGTCGTCATAGAAGATGTTGTCCGGTACCATGTTGATGTAGACGCGCCGGAGGATGACGCCCCAGTCCGCGCCTAAGGAGCGCTGGGCCATGCAGTTCATTTCGTCGGGGACGGGAGGCGAGGCCTGGAGAATGGCGGCGCGCAGGCGGTCAAAGACGGCCCGGACCTTCGCTTCGTCCCCGGGGCCGCGCTCTCGGAGCCATTGGGAGAGCACGGGAGAATCACAAAAGGGCATGGTGGCGGAATTTTCGGCCAGCGTCAGGGGAATGACTTCCAGTCCCCGCTCCTTTAGCGCCGCCGTGTTTTCGGCCAAGCGCTGCAGGCCTTCTCGCCCCGTTGCCGTTAAGGGACGCTTCGTCACCGTTTCCCGTCCTTTGATGGCGGTGGCGATATTCGCGGCGGGGGTTCGATCCGAAGCTAAGGAGATAAAGTCTGCGCCTCGCGCGGTTCGCGGCTGCAGGGCGCATTCCACCAAGAAGGAATTAGCCATTTGGGGGAAGAGCCCGTTGGTGACGATGTAGCGATACAGATACGTTTCCGACAGCACTCGGGTATCCGAGGTAGGATCGTAGGGGATGAGGCCTTCTCCCACGTCAGCGTCGGGGAGGTGCGCGTCGCTGAAGATCAGCTGGGGGAGGCGGTAATCCGGCAGCGGGTAATAGAATCTGACGTAAGGATACCCGGCGTCTTTTAGAATGGTGCGTATTTCTGCCGCCGTGAAGATGTGTCCTTCCCCCTGCTCCCCCGAAAGGCCGCCGAAAGGCTCTTCCGAATACGCGTCCCGTGCGCCGCAGAAGAATTTCAGCCCCAGCCGGTTGTCCATCGCTAAGAGGATACGTCCGTGGGGCTTGAGATATTCCTGGAGTGCCCGGAGATAGCTGGCGTAAGGCGCTAACTCTTCGCGCCCTTCGCAGAGTTCCGGCAGTACGCCGATGAGGGTGATGAGGTCGAACCGGCGGCGAAAGGGCATATCGAAGAGATCGCCGGCGTAGACGTCTAAATTCTCCCGCTCAGTCCAACGTTTAGCCAGGGAACGCGCCCGAAAGAGGGAGCGCTCCATTACCGTCACATGCCCCGCCATGTCGCAGAGCTGCCCCGTCAGGGCGCCGAATCCCGCGCCGATTTCCAATACCTCGGCCTGGGGCGGCAGTTCGTACCAGCCTAAAAGGCCGGTGCGCATATCCGAGAGGTGATAAAAGACCGGCCAGCGATCGTCCCCTTTCAGTACTTCGTCAAAATTTCCGTCGGGATGTGCCGTAATGTAGCGGTCGATATCCTGATCCACCGGCGGCACGACCTTCGCCGGGCCGGTAAAATTCGTATGCAGCTTCGCCAATCTTTTTCACCTCTTTTCATCGAGCCTGTTTTAGTCGTTTGTCCCATCGCGGGAAAATGACAGCGGCATGGGACTTTTTTATGGGGAATATCGTCGCACCATCTTCACTAAGTGTCCTTTATTATAGCAATATATTTCTACATAAACAAGCGGCCACGCCGAAGGAGAAGGACGGGCCGCAGAGGAGAAGCTGGGGAAAAGATGCGTCAAGATGATGGGGCTGAATGGATCAGTGCTCCCTTAGCCAGGCGTTATAAGGGGATGAACATGGCATAGGGGGCTGTGAAGACCGCCAGCGCCAAACTCAGCCACCGTATGTCCGCTGGCGAAAGATCGGAGGAAGAGAAGGTGTAACGCCTATTGAAGAAATAGATGAGATAACCGGCCAGTGCTACCCCGGGGAGAACCAGTAAGGTTTCCGCCGGGTGATAGCCCAGCGTGTCCCAAAACCAAGGGGCCGGCCAGAAGGCAAAGTGGAGGAATAAGATGAGCGCCGCGCCGCAAAAATCGCTCAGAAAGCCAAAGGCCCAGACGCGAAAAATGCTGCTTTTCCAACGGTACGTACGATTTTCGATGTGCCGCCACTTCATGGCGACGTACAGCACGAAACTGTCGATGAGAAAGTTCGCCGGGAGGAGCAGGAGCCAGAGTTCTGTCGGATACAGCCAGAAAAACCACAGGGGAAAGAGGACATTGTACAATCGGATGCTTGGTCGCATGTTAAGATCAACCTCTTTTCTTTGCGATGCGCGGAAAGATCGTCGGTCAAAGCTGCCGGGAGGGGAGAAGGGAAAACAAAAGGCCGTGTCAGCGTCCGGAGGACACTCCGGAGGGGAGGAAAATGATTCAAATACTGCGCGTACATCTGGCGCCGGGCACTGGGGTGTTGAACCATGCCGCGGCGTGGGATGCTCAATAGACTCGTTCTACGATAAAGCCACCTTTTTGCAGGGCGGCGATGATGCGGCGGATGTGATCTTCGTCGTGGGTCTCGCAGGTGACGGTGAGCTGGACTTTTTTGAAGCTATCCGTGACCATGGCCTGATTGTGGTCGAGACGGATGACGTTGGCGTCCTCTTCGGCTAATATCTGGGAGACGTGAAGGAGCTGACCGGGCTTATCGGGGAGCTGTACGGCGAAGCAGAAGACGCGGCCCCGGGCGATGAGGGCTTTGTTGATGAGGGCGGAAATGGTGGAGATGTCGATGTTGCCCCCAGAGAGGATGGCGGCGGCTTTTTTTCCCTTGAGGTTCAGCTTCGGCAGGGCGGCCAGGGAAAGAACCCCTGCCCCTTCGGCGATGAGTTTGTGTTTCTCGATCAATGAGAGCAGGGCGGACATGATCTCCAATTCGGAAACAGTGACGATCTCGTCTAAATATTTACGGCAGAAAGCGTAGGTCAGGTCGCCGACGGTTTTGACGGCGCAGCCGTCGGCTACGGTGTCCACAGCGGGCAGCGTTACCACTTTTCCCGCCTTAAAGGCTGCTTCCATGGAGGCGGCCCCAGCCGGTTCAACGCCGATGACCTGGACGTGGGGATTGACCAACTTCGTCGCCAGGGCGACGCCGCTGGCCAAGCCGCCGCCGCCGATGGGGACGAGGATAGCGTCGATATCGGGGCAGTCGTCGATGATTTCCTTGGCCACGGTTCCTTGCCCTAAGAGGACTTGCAGGTCGTTGAAGGGATGAATGTAGACGAAACCCTTTTCTTTTTGCAGTTCCAGGGACTTCGCGTAGGCGTCGTCGAAGGTATCGCCGTAGAGGACGACCTCGGCCCCGTAGGCACGGGTGGCTTCTACTTTTAAGATGGGGGTGGTGGCGGGCATACAGATGACGGCTTTGACGCGGAGCTTCTGGGCTGACAGGGCGACACCCTGGGCATGGTTGCCGGCGGAAGCGGTGATGACGCCTTTTTGTCGCTCCGCCGCAGGCAGCTGGCTGATCTTATTATAGGCGCCCCGGAGTTTAAAGGAGCCGGTATTTTGGAGATTCTCCGGCTTGAGGTAGACGGCGCCGCCGGATATAGAGGAGAAGAAAGGGCTTTCGATAAGCTTCGTCTTGACGGCGACGCCGTCGAGCTGCTTGGCGGCACGGAAAATATCGGCGATGGCGGCCGCGGCGACGAGATCGGCCGCGCTTTTTTTATCGGGCATAAAGAAGCCTCCCCTATGATAGAATGGCGATGATAGCGCCGCAAGCTGTGCGGGAATGAAGGGCGTTTTGACCCTATCAGCCCGTTCTGGATGGCGGTTCTCTTTCCTGCGGGGGACCAAGAAGCGATATCCCTGGATCGCGGGAAACTGTTTCTATTTTATACGCTTTACCGCGCTTTTTTATCGTTTTATTGCGGATTTCCCGGCAGGTTTTCCGAGGCGAGGACGATCTCACCTCCCGAGGTGTTCTCGTCGAAGGCGACGATATCGTTGAGGGCGCTCTGGATGAGGGCTTCACTGACAATGCCCAGGCCCACGAAGGCGAGGAAGAGGTAGAGGATGGAATCGTTGCCGTCGGCGTGCATTCCCCGGCGACGTTTGGCCTCGTTCACGGTTTCTCCCATCTTGTACATCCAATAGAGCAGGTAGATGCCGCAGGTGACGAGAGAAAAGAGGAGCGCCATGAGACCGGAGGCGGTGGTCTGACGGCCGGCGGCCTCGTGGGCTTCGTCGGTGAGCCTTACGAACCAGTAGCAGCCGTAGATTCCGCAGGTGATCAAACTGAAGATGACGGCTTTGACGATGCTGCGCTTTTGCATGTAAAGTTCCTTCTTTCTTTTGATGTCGTGTGTGTTGCCTTATGATCGCACTGGGGTTACGGAAGCGTACGCGGAGAAAGTTCGACGGCTGCTTCTTCTTCATCGCCGCGTGGGGCGGAGTCCGTGGGGGAGGGGCCGTCTGGGACCAAATCGGAGGAAACGGCCGTCATGGGTTCCGTTGGTGGCGGCGTTCCCCTTGGGCCTTCGGGCGGCGGATTTTTCAGCGATAATTGGGACGAGATGCCATCGTTGAGAGAGGCCTGCAAGAAGGCAATGGTGAGGAACTGAAGCTGGAAAATAGCTAAGAACATGTAGAGAATACGGGGATGAGGACTCTGTCTGCGGTAGATTAGCCAGAGGCTACCGGTGGCAATGGCGGCCTTGAAGGCGAGTTCCAAGGCGATGACAATGAGCATGGCGGAGGTACTCGTCGACAACACTTCTCTGCTGAACAACTCCTGATAGACACGATCGGGAATTTGCAGGATGGAAAGCAGTATGGAGGGCAGCGAGATGACGACGACAGTAACAGCGTAAGTAGTATTGGAAACGGCGTCGAGGGGAAGACCTTTCTCCCGGCGGGCTTCCACCAATTCGCCGCTGATTTTGTAGAGCCAGTAGTAAAAATAGAGGGTACAGGTAACGAGGGTTAAGAGCACCACCTTAATCCCGGACGGCGTCTGAGGCCGCCCGGAAAAGCGATGAATATCGTCGGTGAGGGTCTTCATCCAATAGAGACCGAAAAAGCCGAAGGTGATGATGAGGAGAATGATGCGCAGCACCACGCCCCGGGTTTTGAGTTCGCCCATAAAGTAGATTTCTCCTTTCCTGGCGTTCGGATCAATGTGTAGGGTGAAATGGGATACCTTTGGTTCGGGCATGTCGAGGTTCTCCTGTTACGCGTTGACGATGAGGCTGACGAATTTCGTAAATTCCTTTTGGAAGAAGAGAGAAACGGTGTCCACCGGGCCGTTGCGGTGCTTGGCGACGATGACTTCGGTGATGTTTTGCCGGTCGGTTTCCTTTTCGTAGTAGTCCTCGCGGTACAGGAACATGACAATGTCGGCGTCCTGTTCCAAGGAGCCGGATTCCCGCAGATCGGAGAGCATGGGGCGCTTGATCTGCCTCGATTCTACGCTGCGGGAGAGCTGGGAGAGGGCGATGACGGGGACTTTGAGTTCCCGGGCCAGCGCTTTGAGGGAGCGGGAGATTTCCGAAATCTCCTGCTGGCGGTTGTCGCCGCTCCGCATGCCGCGCCCCTGCATGAGCTGAAGATAGTCGATGACGATGAGGTCCAGGCCGTGCTCCGCTTTTAAGCGCCGCGCCTTAGAGCGCAGTTCCATGACGGTGATGCCCGGGGTGTCGTCGATCCAGAGGGGGGCCTTGGTGAGGCGGTCGGCGGCGCTGATGACCTTTTGCCATTCTTCGTCTTTGAGGTCGCCGACGCGCAGCCTTTGGGAGTCCACCTGCCCTTCAGAGCTGAACATGCGCAGGGCCAGCTGTTCTTTGGACATTTCAAGAGAGAAGAAGGCCACCGTCTTTTTGCTGCGGATGGCGGCGTTGGTGGCGATATTGAGGGTGAAGGCGGTCTTTCCCATGGAAGGGCGGGCCGCCACCAAGATGAGGTCGGAAGGCTGAAAACCTGAGGTGAGCCGGTCTAAGTCCACGAAGCCCGAGGGAAGGCCCGTCAGCGCGCCCTTGTTGGCGGCGTGTTTTTCGATCTGCTCGAAGGTGGCGATGAGGATGTCCTTCATGGGGACGAAGTCGGCGTGGTTATTGCGGGTGGTGACGCCTAAGATGCGCTTTTCCGCGTCGTCCATGATTTCATCCACGGCTTCCGCGTCCTCGTAAGCGGTGCCGGCGATTTCCGTGGCGGCGTTGATGAGCTGGCGAAGCTGCGCTTTCTGCCGCACGATGCGGGCGTGGAAGGCGACGTTGGCCGCGGTGGGCACCGCGTTGGCCAAGGCGGTGATGAAAGCGATGCCGCCGGCTTTTTCCAATTCGCCGTCTTTTTTCAGCCGCTCGGTGACGGTGATCATGTCCACGGCTTCATTGGCCTGGCTCAGCGCCATGATGGCTTCAAAGACGAGGCGGTGCGCCAGGCGGTAAAAATCGTCGCCGGTCAAGAGCTCGGCGGCGGTACTGATGGCCTCTTTTTTGATGAGCATGGCCCCTAAGACGGCCTGCTCCGCTTCAATATTCTGAGGCGGAATGCGTTCGATTCCGTCCGGGGTTGTCGTGCGGTCAGCCATGATCTTCCTCCTTGGCAAAGAGCAGCGCCAGAGCCTCTTCCGCTGTGGCGACAGGGTGGATGTCGAGGCCTAAATGGCTAGGGGGAATATCCTTGGCGTTTTCCTCTGGGATGATCAGCGTTTGGATCCCCGCCTGCTTCGCGCCGTAAGCTTTTTCAAAGACGCCGCCCACCGGGCGCACCTTACCGTAGAGCGAGATCTCCCCTGTCACCGCTGTGTCCTGCCGGACGGGGCGATTCGTGACGGCACTGACGATGGCCGTTAAGATGGCCGTCCCGGCGCTGGGGCCGTCGATGTTGCCGCCCCCCACCACGTTGATGTGGAGATCGTAATCGGAGAGTTCCTGGCCGGTGATCCGGCGCATCACCGAGGCGGCGTTGAAGACGGAGTCCCGGGCCATTTTCCCGGCTGTTTCGTTGAAGCGTACGGTGCCTTTGCCTTTTTCGTGGGCAGGGAAGGCCACCGCCTCGATTTCAATGACGGAGCCAAGGTAACCGGAGACGCCGAGGCCGAAGACATGGCCTACTTCCGGCTGGTCGGAGGCCTTTTTGGTGACGTACTGATAGAGGCGGCTCACCTGTGCCACTTCATAGATGTCGGATTTTTCGATGGCGACGGGGCCGCTTTCGCCGCGCTGGCGCTCCAAGGCAAAGGAGAAGGCGTCGGCTAAGATGTTGATGGCCTTGCGCCCCTCGACGGTGTACTCGCTGATGAGAGAGGAAACGCCGTCGCCGAGGGCTGCGTCCAGTTTTTTCGCTGCGTTTTCCACGATGGTCACGATGTGAGCTGGCGTCAGAGGCTCAAAGTAAATCTCCGCGCAGCGCGACCGCAGGGCCGGGCTGATGTCCCGGGCTTCTCGGGTCGTTGCTCCAATGAGAACGAAATCTGCCGGGGCCCCCTCTTCGAAAAGTTTTTTGATGTACGGGGGAACTTTTTCGTCCGTTGGATCAAAATATGTCGATTCGAAATAGGCTCGCTTGTCTTCCAAAACTTTAAGGAGCTTGTTTTGCAGCATGGCATCCATCTCCCCGATCTCGTCGATGAAGAGGATGCCGCCGTGGGCGTCGGTGACGAGGCCGGGTTTCGGTTCCGGCACGCCGCTGTCCGCCAAGTCCCGCCGCGCCCCCTGATAGATGGGGTCGTGGACGGAGCCGAGGAGGGGGTTCGTCATGTCCCGGGGATCCCAACGCAGGGTTGTACCGTCCGTCTCCACGAAGGGCGCTTCTGCTCCGAAGGGGGCGCCCTCCACCCCCTTCGCTTGTTCTAAGACGAGGCGGGCCGCCGTGGTCTTCCCCACGCCGGGGGGGCCGTAGAGGAGAAGGTGCTGGGGATACGGAGAGGAGAGCTTGGAAAAGAGAGAGCGGACGGCCCGGGGCTGCCCCACGATCTCCTCCAAGGTTTTGGGGCGCAGGAGCTCCATCACCGATTGGGTGAGATGAATCTGATCCATTTTTTCCAGGGCTTCGCGCTTTTTTACCGCCTGGGGGCTTTCTACCGGTACTTTTTCCTCTTCCAGGACCTGTAAACGGATGTCCTTTACGTAGTCCTGGTGGTTTTCTTCCAATTTCTCGGCGATCTTTTTTTCGATCTTATCCTCCAATGAGCGCCGGGCCATCATGTCCGCCACGCGTTCGGAGAGCGCTGTGATGAGCTTGGGGATCTCCGAGTCCGTGGGGATATGCTCGATGGTAGGGTTTTCCAGAATGATGCGCTGGAGGGCCAGCACCCGCTCCCCCCGCAGCGGAGAGCGCATGAAGCGCATGGCGTCCATCTTTCCCGCCTTGATAACCAATTTATCGGAGCCTAAAATATCCGCTAACATCCCGTAGAGGGCGTCGATTTCCCGATCAAGGGCGTTATCGGGCGGAAGGGAAACGCCCGGGGCTTTCTCCGGGCGCTTCTTCTGGAAAAATTTAAACAGGTTTCCCATGACATGTTCCTTTCATCGGGACTCATTCGGCCACGATGCGTACTTTGATCCGGCTGACGATCTCGGGGTGTATCTTGATGACCGCTTCGTAATCACCGGGGCCAGTGACCTCGGGAATGAGGGTGATCTTGCGCTTATCAAGCTCAATCCCGTGGGCTTTATGGAGTGCTTCTGCCACGTCTTTTCCGGTGACGGAGCCGAAGAGCTTGCCTCCTTCACCTACCTTCACGGCGATGACGGCTTCCACTTTATCGAGCTGAGCCGCCAAGAGCCGCGCTTCGTCCGTTTCCTGCGCCTTCTTGTGAGCAGCGGCGCCGGCCTTTTGCCGGGCTAAGTTGAGGTTTTTCGCGTTAGCTTCGGTGGCGAGGCCTTTGGGCAGCAGGAAATTGCGCCCGTATCCTTCCGCGACTTCGACGACTTCACCGGCTTTGCCGACTTTTTTCACGTCGGTCTTCAATATGACTTTCATATCAACCATTCTCCTTCATGAATTTTTGCGCGGTTTCCACGACGTCTTCCGTGAGGGTTTGGAGGTCGCCGTTCTTAATCTGGGCGCCGGCGACGTTTTGATGACCGCCGCCGCCGAAGGCCTCCATGATGACCTGTACGTTATACTCCCCCGAGGAGCGGGCGCTGATCCCCACGACGTCGGAAGCCAGCTGAAAGACGACGATGCTCATGTGAACGCCTTCAATGCGCAGCAGCGAGTCTGCTGCCTGGGCCGCGATGGCCTGAATGTTGGGTTGGCTGTCGGGGATGGCGGTGACGATGAGGCCGCCGTCGTAGAGTTTGGAGGCCGCCTCCGCCTTAGCGATGGTGCGGTTCGTTTCGTAATCGGAGCGGAAGAGATGGCGGATCACCACCGGATCGGCTCCGGCCCGGCGCAGAAACGCCGCCGCTTCAAAGGTGCGGACGCCGGTCTGGATGGAAAAATTCTTCGTGTCCACCACGATGCCCGCGTAGAGGGCGGTGGCGTCCAGACGGCCCAAGGCCAGATCGTCGCTGAAGTACATCAAAAGTTCCGTCACCAGCTCGCTGGTAGATGATGATGACGGTTCCAAATACATGAGAAGCGGGCTGGCGATGCAGTTTTCGCTGCGTCGGTGGTGGTCGATGACCACCACCCGACTGACGCGGGTGAGAAGCTTTGGCGCCGCCACCATGTGGGGAATATGGGTATCCACCACCACTAAGAGAGGATGGGCCGCCGTCATGTTGACCAAAAGCTCTTCCTCCCGCAGGAAGAGGCCTTCATATTCCGGTTTATCCAGCAAAAGTTCAGTAAACTTGTCGATGCCGTCGTTCATGGAACTTAAGACAATATGCACCGGTTTTTTTAGCTGCCGGGCCATTTGCGCGACGCCGATGGCCGCGCCTAAAGCATCGAAGTCCTCATTCTGATGCCCCATGACGTATACTGCGTCGGAGCCCATGAGGAGATCCCGCAGGGAATGGGCCACCACCCGAGCCTTTACCCGGGTATGCTTTTCCACTGCCGTGGCCTTGCCACCAAAGAATTGGGGCTTTCCGTCCACTAAGACCACGGCCTGATCGCCGCCGCGCCCGAGGGCCAGGTCCAATTCCTGCTGCGCCTGTCTCCCCAATTCGTCGGGGGTCTGCCGGTCGGACACCACGACGCCGAAGCTCAAAGTGACCGGGAGCTGATTGGAATTATGCAGAGAGCGGACCTGATCTAAAATGTCAAATTTATCTGTTAGAGCCTGATCCAAGGCGCGGCGTTCCATGACCGCCACGTAGAAATCATCCCGAATACGGCGCAAAAATCCGCCCAAACGGTGCATCCACTCGTCCAGCATGCGGTTCACTTCAAAGAGCAGGGCCGTGCGCTCGGACTCCGTGAGGCCCTGCAGGACTTCGTCGAAATTATCGATCTCAATATAGGCCAACACCAAGCGGCTTTTATGATATGCTTCTTGGAGCTGCGCGTATTCCGTGACGTCCATGACGTAAAACGCCATCAAGGCGGCTTCCGCCGGAGCTTGCCCTTCGGCTTTGACAGGGGAAAACACGGGGCGGTACTCGACCCGATAGTGGTGGTCGTCGTGGGTAAATACATCCGCGCCACTGGTTCCCCAGACGGGTTTTATGTTCATCTCCGGCCAGAAATCTTCCACCGGCGTCCCCTGCTCGATGTGGGTCCCGATATAGCTGTCGAGAGCGGTGTTCCCCCACTGGAGACGTTGTTCGGCGTCCACGATGAGGATGGCCTGGGGAAGATTTTCAATGGCGTAATTGGTCACGGGATTGACGTTGCTGGCGATGTCCCGGAAGTAACTTTCAAATTTTCGCTGCCGATCCCGGCACCGTTCCTGGGCAAAGAACGCCAGGCACAGCCATACCAGCGCACTGATGGCGCCCATGTAAAAATTATAGGAAATCAATACCGCCACGGTCATCCCGTAAATGACGAGGAAGATGCAGGCGTCGATCCAAGCGGAAAAATTACGAGGCAAAGCGCCTCACCTCATTTCGATTCGCGCCAATAGCGCTTGCGATAGTCGAACACCGTGTCCAAGAGGCCGGTGAAGACGAGAATGGGCATGAGAAAAGAACTGAAAACGATAAAGAAGAGGGCCAACGTCGTCACGAGGCGCGGCCATCCGTAGCGGCGGGTGACGAATTCATAGAGTGAGGCCCCTTCAATGAGGCCGGCTAACGTCGTTCCCATATTAAGATTCAGGGATACCTGATAAAGGAGGGTCAGCTCCCGCGTCGATCCCCAGTACATCCCCAAAAGAGAAAAGCCAAAGATGTAAAGAAAGGCCGCCGGCAGCCGCCACTCTTTAAAGGGCGGCAGGGGCGGGACGGGTTGCCCGAGACGCGAGAGGAGCCTGCCTAAGGCCCAGAAATTCGCCATGGTATCCAAAAGCCCCATGGTTACCACTACCAAAGGGAGGAGCAGGCGCACCATGGCGATGTTTTGCATGAAGGTATCCCGAGCGGCGGCGATCTGTGCCTCGTTCATGCCAAGGCTCTGATATATGGCCGACGCTTGTCCGAAGGATTCTTCCATGGCGTTGAGCTGACCGGAAAAGGGTTCCATCCCCGTGAGGGAAAAGACGATGGCCAGCCCGGCAAATTTTGCCGCGATGGATACGACCATCGTCGTGGTCACGATCCGCGTGGCCGAGTGACCGCGCCGATAGCCCGTCCCCAAAGCCAGCCCCACCGGACCAAAGGCCACGGCGAGGCGCAGCCCTATCGTAGGCTCGATGAGAACCGCCGTGAGAAGTGCCGCCACAATGACGGACATGACGCCCCAGCGGAGGCCGTGACGCACGATGAGGATGGCGGCTGGAAGCGGCCAGAGCAGCACCGCTAAGATGCCAAGGAGCGGTACATAGACGGCTACCACCGCCAGCACTACCATCACGGCCGCTAAGATACCGCCCTCTGTCAGAGAGCGTGTCCGAGTCTCCATTCCGTCATCCTTTCTCACGGCCGTTTCTGCTCCGCAGAAAAAACGGCGTCAGGGCAAACGCCCCCATATCATACATATATACGAATGATAAAACAGTACGGTCGTTTTGTCAATTTTTCATCGGGCAGCCCATGCGTAAAACCCCTCATCGTTTGCGGCGATGAGGGGTTCTCTGGTGAGGTCAGCGGACGCGGTGGTGCCCTCTATAGTAGGCCTTTTTTTCTTCGTACATCTTGGCATCGGCGGCAGCGATGACCTTTTGCAGGGAGAGGCCACTGCCCTCGTCCCAGGCGTGGCCGACGGAGACGCTCAATGCGCTGACGGCGTCAATGTGATCCAAGATTTTCGACAGGCGATCAGTAAATTGCGGCTCCGGCATATTCAGGCAGAGGACGACGAATTCATCGCCGCCGGTGCGATAGATTTCTTGCTTGCGAAAGAAGAGGGAGATGGCGTCGGCGAGGCGCATGAGGAGGCGATCCCCGGCCCGGTGTCCCTGTTGATCGTTCACCGGCTTTAAGCCGTTCAGGTCGAAGTAGATGACGCCCACCGGAACGGGGGAAAGATCGATGGCCCGCTGGAGGTGATCCAGGTCGCGGATGAAGGCGTTGCGGTTCGCCACGCCGGTCATGATGTCGGAATAGCTGGCCTTCTCCAAAAGCTGCCGGTTTTGATCCGCCACCATGGAGGTAGCGATGAAGTAGGAGAGGGTGAGGAGCATCATGGAGGCGCCGTCCATCTCTTTCTGGGGCAGGTTGGCGATGAGTACGATGCTGACTAAGTGGTCGCGAATAAGGATGGGGGAGGCCACGCAGTTTTTGATGTGCATTTTCAGCAGGAGCGCGTATTCTGCCGGATAGGTCTCCGCCATGAGGGTGCTGTCGGGAACCAGGACATTATTGTGGCGTGCCAGGGCATTTTCCCAACGTTCCAGGCTTCGCAGGGGAAGCTCCTGCCAGAGGCCTTTTTGACTCTCTATCCCTTGTTGACACCACTCATGGGAACAGTGCAGGGAATTGCCCTCGACGTTTAGGATGGCGCAGCGCTCCGCGCGGAGGTAAAGCCCCATGTGGGCCAGCATGAGATCGAGGGCCTTTTCCAATTCCGGCTCCGAGTAGAGGATCTGCACCGTCTCGTTCAGCACGGCTTCCGCCTGGAGGGCCGTCTCCAATTCGTGGCGCTGTCGGGTGGAAGCCGTGACGTCGATGCACATGACGATCTTCGCCTTGTGCCCCTGATAGCGAATGGAAGCGTCCACGATCTTGAAATGTTTTTGAAATCTTTCGCTGTAAAGCTCCTTATCGTAGGATCGCTCCCGATGGCTCTGCAGGGAACAGACGGCACAGGGTTGCCGTTCCCCGCGCAGGAGCGCGTAGCAATACTGCTGCCGATAGTCATCTTCGGGTTTCATGCCCAATAACTGCCGGCCGGCTTCGTTGAGGTAGAGAAGCTGGCAAGTGTCGCGGTCGACGATGTAGACGCTTTCCGGTAAAAGGTCGAAGAGGGCGGCGTCCTGATATTCTTTGTCGTCATCATTCATGATTTTTTTGCCCTTCCCTTTCCAGCGCCAAGGCCGCTTGGATCATGATGGCGCACTCCAGACGCTTTTTTTGGATGGCGCAGCCGATGTCGTAAGGTTCGCGGATATTGCCGTGAAAGAGATCGGCGTTGGCGTGGCAGCCGCCGCTGCAAAAGAAACGAGCCCAGCAGTCACGGCATTTTGGCTTGTTGAGGACGTGGGATTCCCGAAAATAAGGGGGGATATCGGGAGAAGTGACGCCCGTGAAGACGGAGCCTAATCGGTATCTATCCCGCCCTACGAACTGATGGCAGGGATAAAGATCGCCGTTGGCGGCCACGGCGTAGTATTCGTGCCCTGCGCCGCAGCCGGAAAGACGCTTCGCTACGCAGGGACCGTTGGAAAGATCCATGTTGAAATGGAAAAAGAAGAAGCCGTGCCCGGCGCGATGGCGTTCCATGTAGGCTGCCGCCAGACGGTCATACTCCGCGTAGATGCGCGGCAGATCCTCTTCTTCGATGGCGTAGGGGGCGTCCTTTGCTACCACCGGCTCCATGGAGAGAACATCAAAACCAGCGTCGTGCATGGCTAAAACGTCATCGGTGAAGTCGAGGTCATACTTTGTGTAGGTGCCTCGCAGGTAGTAATTATTGCCGCCTCGGTCCGCCACGGTGCGCTGAAAGTTTGGGAGAATACGGTCGTAGGTCCCTCGTCCGGCGGCGTCAGGCCGCATGCGGTCATGGACTTCCCGGCGTCCGTCAAGGCTCAGGACGAGGCTGATGTTGTTGTCGTCCAAAAATTTCTGGGTTTTCTCATTTAAGAGCAGGCCATTGGTAGTGAGGGTCAGCTTGAATTTTTTCCCCGTTTCCCTTTCTCTGCGGCGGACGTAGGCGGTGACATGTTCCACCACCGGCATGTTCACTAAGGGCTCGCCGCCGAAGAAGTCCACTTCGCAGTGGATGCGCGGCCCGCTCCCGGCGATGATGTAATCGATGGCGGCTTCACCCACTTCTTTCGTCATGAGCTGACGGCCGCCGCCGTATTCACCGGTGTCGCCGAAGCAGTATTTACAGCGCAGGTTGCAGTCGTGGGCCACCATCAGGCACATGGATTTCACCAATCCCGTTTCGGCGAAGGTGGGAGGGACGTCGATGTCCGGGGCAAAAAGTTCTTTCGCCGCCATGAGCGTGTGGAGTTCCTCTAACGCTTCTTCAATTTCTGCTTTCGGATAACGCCCCTTCATGGCACGGAGGGTTTCCTCGTCATTTTCGCCGTTGAAGATGTCCATGATGTCGTAGATCATGTCATCGATGACGTGCACCGCGCCGCTGTTTATATCCAGCAAAAGGCACAGGCCGTTTTGCTTAAATTTATGGATCTTATCCCGCATACTGGCTCCTTAATTTTTTGACGTGTGGGACGGATATCTAAATGATGGGCCATAAGGCCCTGCGCTGAGAACGTGCTGCGCCTGCCGCCGCGCACCTTTACGATAAGAAACGTGTCAGCGGCAAGGACAAGCTGATTTTTGCTCAATAAAAAAGGCGCTGCCAGGGGCAACACCTTTTTTGTCTGGATTTTTATTTCTCGCAGACCTGATTGCCAACCGTACAGGACGTTTTACAGGCCGATTGGCAGGATGCCTGGCACTCGCCGCAGCCGCCTTTATTCACCGTACTCTGGAGCGTCGGCTTGTTCACCGTCTTGATGTGTTTCATGGTCTGACCCCCTTTGGGAAAGCTTCCCTGTCGATTTCTGCCTTTTATTCTACTCCTTTTTTCCTATTCACGCAAGGGTCATTTCTCGTCTTCCGGGGTGAGAATGAGCCGGGCGGGTAAGTTGGAGGCGCCGGGGGGAGAAAATTCGAAGGATAAGCCCGATGTCCGGCGATAAAAGCCCAAGTCGGCCACCGCTGCCGCCGGATCCAAGAGGGGGGTATCTCCCTGCATGGGGACGGGATTTTTGACGCCGTCCCCAAAGAAAATTCCTCGAAGCGGCGTGGGAACGACCCGGGCTGTATCATGCTCCGCGGTCTGTATCCGCATGACGCCGGCGTAGACCCCGCCGATGGGATTGAGCATGGCGCGCAGGGGGCGCCGGCCTTCTATGGGAACCTCCACGCGGTAGAGGACGCCGTAGTTTCCTACGTTGGTGACCAGGCTGCCGTCGGTAGCGTCGATGCCTGTGAGGAAGCGGTCGGTCTTGTTGTCCCCGATGGGGAAGTACACTGTGCCGTCCTTTCCCGGGTCGTAGCCTTCTCGGGCGCGGATGGTGCGGTTCATCCCCTGGAAGGTTCCCCGCAGGCGCTGTTCATCCTTGGGGAGAAGAGGGGCGATCTTGAGGTAGGCGAAAGGGTCCAGCTCCGCCGGAGAGAGCAGCACCCAGAGGCGCACCGGGGCGCTGGCTGAAAAGTCGACGACGCCATAGATGAGAGATTCCGGGGCGAGGACGATCTTTTCCAATTCCGACATCAGGAGATGCCGTTCCCCTTGTTTGATGGTGAATTGGTCCCGTTTTTGAGCGTCGGAGAAGTAAGCCGCCTGGGTGGCTTTGCCCACCGCCAAATAATCTTCCCCCGGCTGGCTCACGCCGCGGCGGGTGATCTCCACCGTAGCGGCGCGATCACTGGTATTCTCCATGAGGAGAAGGACTTTGGCAGGTTTTTTCGTCTGATTCAGATGGTAGAAGAGTACCCGGGCCGCGCCGTCCAGTTCGTCGGTGTAGAGGATGCCGGGCCGATCTACATATTCGGGACTGTCGGAAAAGATGAGGGTGCCGCCGCTGTCGGTGATGTCGGAGGCCCACACCTTCATGGGGCGGGTATCCCGGACTTTGAGATTCGGATCCGCCGGATAGATGATTTCGTCGGCCTTTTCCCGCAGGCGGTCGAGATAGTGGCGCAGGCTGCTGCCGGCTTTATCCGTGGCGATCGTTCCTTTCGTTTTACTCTCGGCCGTTTGGTCAGCGGTTCCTTTTTTTGTGTGTACGGCCGGTTCTTTTTCGGTCGGTGGGGTTTCTGCTTGGGCCGCTGCTGCGGGCTCCAATGTTTTTGCCGCGAGGGGGTCCGCCTCGGCGGCGGGCCTTGCCTCTGCCTTTTCCTCGGCGGGCGCGGCTGCTTCCGCTGCGGCAGCCGCCGTCACCGGAGCATTTTCTCTTCCGGCAGGGGCTGCGGGAACATCCTCGTTTCCGGGGGCGGCGTCATCGCCGGCGGCCTCGGCGGAAGAGGAGGCCTCGCCGGTTGCTTTTTCAACGGCAGCCTCCTGCGCTAATTCCCATGCCCGCTGCCGGGCTTCCTCTTCCTCCGCAGCTTTTGCCGTTCGCGCTTCGGCGGCCCTGGTTTCTGCCAGGTGGCGGGCCTCTCCGCCCCCACTCCAGAACAGGCATGCCGCCGCAAAAAATGCGGCCCACATTTTCCCTTTCATATGTCTTTCTCCCTTCTCCCGTTTCCCAAAGCAGTCCTTTATGGTGGTTTATGCCTTTAAGGCCTGCCCTGTACGCCTTTTCCCCTAAGGCGCACATCTTTCGTTACGTTATTTCGCCAAAATCACATCCTTTACGTCTGTCGGTGCGACCATAGGCCCAGCCGAGCACAGATAGCGGCTTTGTAGAGGCGGAAGCGAAATTCCGTCATCCCCAGCCGGGGGCGGGGAATATTGATCCGCTGCAAAAGATACGGGTTGGTTGCCATGGTGTTGAGGCCCGGTTCTCCCGTCACTGCCGCAAGATATTCGTTCTTTTTTAACAGGGCGGTGATATAGTCCGCGTACTTGCCATTAGGATAGGAAAAGCCGAAGATGGTACGAATGCCGTTCCATTCCATAATGAGTTTTGAGGCGCGCAGTTCATTGTCTGCTTCCGCCGGGGACATCTCCGTCAGGGGCAAATGATTCGCTGTGTGACTGCCGATCTCAATGCCCCGTTCCTGCATATCCTTTAGTGCGTTCCAGCTGAGGTACCCCGGCAGACCGATATCGTTGGTCACCATAAATACCGTAGCCTTCATGCCGCGTGCTTCAAGAATGGGCAGCATGTCTGTGTAGTTGTCCATATAGCCGTCGTCAAAGGTGAGGATGAGCGGCTTCTCCGGAAGTGGCTGCTTCCCCTTTTTCGCCCGCAGAAAGTCCAAAAGAGAAATGGTGGTGTAGCCTTGGGCTAAAAGTTCGTCCATCTGGGCGGTAAATTCCGCCGTGGGAACGGTGTAGACGTCCTGGCTCCAGTCGTTGACCTTGTGATATTCCAAAATAAGGACGCCCGGGGGCGGATCGATGAGGACGGAGACGAAAAGCCCGCCGGCAACTAAAAGGAGAAGCAGCAGAATCGCCAAGAATCGCCGCCCCCATCCCCAGGAGCGATGGCGTCCGGTGTAGGTTTGACCGTATCCGTTCACATAGAGCTTGTTCAGTGTTCTTCCTCCTCTTTAGCAAATTCGGCGATGCGCCGCAGTCGGTGGTTTACGCCGGAGCGGCCGACGCCTAACAGGGCGGCCAGCTCGGCCAAGGTGGCGTCCGGGTTTTCGATCCGGGCGAGGGCCGTCTTTCGCAGCGGCTCCGGCAGACGGCTGAGTTTTCCTTCCGCCTTGAGCTGTCGGATCTCGGCGATGCGTTTTGCCGCTGCCGTCGCCGTCTTATTGATATTTGCGGTCTCGCAGTTCACCAGCCGGTTCACCTGATTGCGCACTTCTTTTACGTTCCGGGCCACTTCGAAGGCCTCCACCCCCGCCTCGGCTTCCATGAGGGCCAAGAGATCGGCAATGGCGTCCCCTTCTTTCAGATAGACGACGTAAGCGTCCTTGCGCTCGGTGATGCCGCCGGGCAGTCCTATCCTTTTCAGAAGGGACTGTAAAAGATCGGCGATCTGGTAATTGGAAGTGACAAATTCCAGATGGTAAGCGGCTGCCGGGCGGTTTACGCTGCCGCCGCCCAAAAAGGCGCCGCGCAGGTAAGCGATTCGACAGCAGGAACGCCGCAGCAGGGGACCGCTGTGCGCGGCTTGGGGCATGGTGTCCGGGGTCAGCCCCAGACTTTTTAACAGTGCCGATACCTTTGGCCCGGGGCGAACGCGCACGGTGTAGATGTTGTTCTTCTTGAGGCGGCGAAAGCGGCGCACGGCGATCTCCGTTTCCACCGGACCGGCTTCCCTCAGAAGGATGAGGGCCTTTCGGGCCACGGCGGCGTTCTCGGTGGCAAAGGTGAGGCCCAGCGTGCGGCCGGCCCCCAGTGTCATCACCGCTCCTAATCGCAGGAGCCCCGCCACTTCGGCCCGACGGCAGCAAGGACGTCGGTACATCAGGCGGGCCAATTCGTTTTTCACGTCGGCGGAAAAAGACGGCATGGCCGCATCGCCTCCTGTCAGCATGTTTGCGTTATTTCAGCGCGGGACCAGGGTGAAGCTGTGTCCCGTGCTTTCAGAGGAGCGCAGGGTCTCAAGAAGCTCCATCACTTGCCGGGTCAGTTTGCCTGGATCGTGGTGACCGGGGTCGGTGGCACTGACGATATCGGCGGAGATCACGCCTACGCCCAGCTGGTTCAGCGCGGCGGCGTCCACCGGCACCGGATATGATCCCTGAGCCGCATAGGCCTGGGCGGTTTGCGTTGGTACTTTCGCCGCGTTCACCAGCACGTAATCCACGACGCCTTTCCCCGCGTGATCAAGAATGGCCTTGACGTGCCGGGATGCCGTGTAGCCGTCGGTTTCCCCCGGCTGGGTCATCACGTTGCAGATGTAGACTTTGATGGCCCGGCTTTGGCGCAGAGCGTCCGCCACGCCGTCCACTAACAGGTTCGGCATGATGCTGGTGTAAAGGCTGCCCGGGCCCAAAAGGATGATGTCGGCGTTTAAGATGGCATCCAGGGCCGATTGAACCGGGGCGGCATGGCGCGGATGAAGCGACACGCGGCGAATCTGTTTGTGCGCTTCGGGAATGTGAGACTCGCCTTCTACGACGGTACCGTCGGTCATGAGGGCGTCGAGGCGGACGTGTTCGTTGCTGGCGGGGAGAACTCTTCCTTTGACCGCTAAGACTTTGGAGGATTCTTTAAGCGCCGTTTCCATGTTTCCTGTGACTTCGTTCATGGCGGCGATGAAGAGGTTGCCGAAGCTGTGCCCGGCCAGCTCACTGTCTCCCCCAAAGCGGTATTGAAAAAGCTTCTCCATCAGGGGTTCTGTGTCCGCCAGGGCCACCAGGCAATTTCGCATGTCGCCGGGCGGAATGATGCCAAGATCGGAGCGCAGCCGTCCCGAGGAGCCACCGTCATCAGCTACCGTCACCACCGCTGTCACGTTGCTGGTGGCCTCTTTGATCCCACGCAGGAGAACGGACAGACCGTGCCCGCCGCCGATGACCGTCACCGCCGGGCCGCTTTCCAGGCGGCGCTTCTCGTAAATGAGATCTACCAGGCGGCCGGAGTTTTCCGGCACTAACACCATGATGAGAGAACGGATGACGAACCGGGTGGCCATGAGCATGATGGCCACCCCGACGACGACGACGCTCGTTCCCACCAAAGCGGTGGCGGCGTAATCGTAGGAACCGCGCCAATTATAAACGAAGCGGAAGATCGCTTCCTCGATCGCGTCCAGGTATTTGTAGTTAAATATCAGGGCCAGGCCCAGACTGACCAGCATCACGCCGGCGGCGAAAAGGAGCAGCCAGCGTTTAAATTTCATGCCGGGGTACAGCCATTTCAATAAATGCATGATAGGATCCTCTCAACCGGTGCGGAAGGGGCTGCCGTCATGATCTCAATTCCTCGGACGCCGGCGCGGCGGCGTTTTTTGTGAGATCCCGATGTTCCAGCGTCGCCTGCCAGCCGCGCGCCCCCAAGAAATCGAAGATATGCCGTGCGATGTAAACGGAACGGTGCATTCCTCCGGTACAGCCCACGGCGATGACAAATTGGTTCTTTCCTTCCTTGACGTATTGCGGGATGAGAAAGTCCAGGAGCCCGTCTAATTTCTCGGTAAATTCCCGGGTCACCGGCCATTTGGCGATGTATTCCGCCACTTCCGGTACTTCACCGTTCTTGTAGCGCAGGGCGTCAATGTAGAAAGGATTCGGTAAAAAGCGTACGTCCAGGACCATGTCGGCGTCCATGGGGACGCCGTGCCTGAAACCGAAAGAGAGGACATTAATCCCCATGGCGACGCCTTCGGCGTGGCCGAAAAGGGCGAGGATCTTTTTTTTCAGATCAGCTTTGCGCAGTGCCGAGGTATCGATGATATAGGTAGCCTTTTCCCGCACGCGGGCCAGCTGCGCCCGCTCCTGCCGGATGCCGTCTGAAAGCCGGGCGCTGGGGGCTAGGGGATGGCGGCGGCGGGTTTCCTTGTAGCGGCGGATGATGGCCTCGTCGGTGGCGTCCATGAAGAGAAGCTCGTACTTTTGCCCCGCCTTATCCATATCCTCCAAAACGTGGAGAAAGGTATCAAAAAATTCCCGGCTGCGGGTGTCTACCACCAACACGACTCGGGCGATATGGCCTGCCGAATGGGCACACAGCTCGGCGAATTTCGGGATGAACACCGGCGGCAGATTGTCCACACAGAAGAAGCCTAAATCCTCCAAATGGCGGCAGGCCTGCGTCTTACCGCCCCCTGACATGCCGGTGACGATGACGAGACGATAGGTGTTGTCTTGTTCCATACTTCACCTCCGGAAAATGCGACGTGAGAATTTTTATCTTTTTATTATACACGGTGGCCCCCTGGGGAATCAAATTCCCGGCAAAAAATGAAGCGGGCGGCCCATGCTCTCGCCATCACGGCCTTTAGGTTATCCACAGTTTTACGCAAATTTTGTCGTCAAATCGAAGGGAAATCTGTGGATAATGTGGATAAATAAGTGGATAACTCAACATCATAGGGAAATTTTTTTGTCAATCCCCCAGATTTAGTGACACAGGCCGTCAGTTATCCACAAAATTTGTGTATAAGCTGGTCAGCCCTTGCCCCACGTCCGATAGGGATGATCCGTCAGATTGGCGTTATAGTAGCGAGGATCGCCGGAGACTTCTGCGCCCAGCCAATCGGGGCGGGTAAAGGCTTCCGTTTCGCTTTGCAGCTCGATTTCCGCCACGATCAAGCCGTCGTTCTCTCCGGAAAAGCAGTCAATCTCCCAGAGATGACCCGCCACTTCCTCATGGTAGCGTACTTTTTCGATGAGGGGGCGGCGGCAGAAGGGGAGGAGCTCGGCAGCATCGGCGGCGGGAATCTCGTACTCAAATTCCGCGCGGGTGATGCCCGTTGTACGCCCTTTGAGGGTGAGAAAGGCGCGGCCGTCCTGGGTGCGGATCCGCACCAAAAGTTCTCCTGCCTGGGGAAGATAGCCCTGCCGTACGCTGAAACCATGTCCTTGGGGCTGCCACAGGGCCTTCTCTACCAGAAATTTTCGTTCGATCTCCCGTCCCACACGTATCATCCTCCGCAATCGCCTCTTTTCAGGAGGCGTATTTTCTTTATTATATCTTTTTTTGTGAAGTTTTTCAGGGAAAATCTCTTGGTGCTTTATGAGGTATCGCTTTTGGCGAAACGATGGAGAGAGGCTGCTTTTTCAGTCGGAGATTACTTGCCGCGGCAAGTTTTCCCGGGGATTTTCAGTCGGGATTTTTAGTATATATTTTATTGTTTTTC
>CAJPQU010000004.1 GCA_905372875.1 uncultured Schwartzia sp.
AAGATCAACAGCGACACGAAAGGGGACGACGCCGCTTACGAGAGCGATTTAATCTACATGCTGGGGGAGGCGCGGCGCTTAGGGGCGGAGCTGGTAGAGCTTTCCGGAGTGGATTTTTTGAGCGAACCGCGGACGGCAACTCTTTACTATTTACCGCGGGCCAAGCGCCTGCGCCGGGCGGTGGAAGAACCGCTGTCCTTAGTGGGAGGAGTTCGTTCTCTCGCCGATATGGAGGAAGTAATCGCGAGCGGCCTTGACATGGTATCCTTGAGCCGTCCGCTCATTTGCGAGCCGGATCTCCTGCCGCGGCTGCGGGCCGGGCAGGAGCGATCGAATTGTCTGGGCTGCAATCGATGTTTTGTTATCGCCCGCCTTCATCCTGGCTTGCGCTGCGTTCATCAGCGGCAGCTGACGAAAAAGGCGTGAGGCGCGGAGGAGAGATAACGCCGAAACGGCGACTGTCAGAGAGAGGCGGTCGTCGTTTCGGATTTTTTATGGCGTGAGGGTTTCCTATGTGGTATACTGCTGGCAGAGCATCGGCAGTGTGCGAGGAGGCGAAAAGAGATGAAGGGGACGCGGATCAGCGGTATGGTATTGGCGCTTTGGCTTTTGGCGGCACCGGTTCTGGCGGCGGTTCCGGAAGATTTCGCTTGCCGGGGGGTGGCGTTAGGGGCAACGGCAACGGAAGACTCCCTGACGGGGGTTTTTGGCCGGCCGCTGTTTAACCAGGAACGCGGCGTATTTGGTATCCGGGTGAAGTATTATACCTTTCGTGAGGATTTTGTCGTGGGCGTGACGCCGAAGGACGGGCGGGTGGTGGACATTGTCATCCGCGATCACGATTATACTGGGCGGGATGGCGTACGCTACGGCGCGACACCGTATAAGATCACCCAGGTCTTTGGCAAGGTGGATCGTCAATTCATTGACGGGGCGACATGGTACATTTATCAAAATCCTGAGGTGCCGGGAGAGCGGCTGATGCTCGAAGCGGAGATGCCCGGGGCGACGCTCCTCTCCTGGCGTATCACCAGTCTGCCCTTGACGGAGGAAGAAGCGGATGTGCGGTGGGATGAGGAATGGGAAAACCAGGAGTTAGGCGCGGCGGAAATGAATGAGCAGGGAATTGATATGAGTGCCCTGAAGAACCGGGAGGAAACCCCTGAAGGCCGCAGGTATCCGGCTCCCAGCACGGTGCGGGCGAAGGCGGCCGCCTCATGATTCGATCGCGGTTTTGGCGTTCCCTGGGCATCTTTTTCGGCTGCCTCATCAGCTCCAGCTCCATCAATCTGTTTTTGCTCCCGAACCATCTCCTGAGCGGAGGACTGGCGGGCATCAGTATCATTGTTTATTTCCTGACGGGGCTGCCCGTGGGGGTGCAGACGCTCGTCTACAATATCCCTCTTTTCCTTGCTGCCTATAAGACATTGGGACGGAAGTACACCGAGGGCGTCGTGTTCAGTACCGTTCTCTTTTCCGTGGGGCTCGACGCCACCCATTTTCTGAACGGCTTTGCGCTCGTGCCTGATCCCATGCTGGCAGCCATCTTCGGCGGTGTTTTTAACGGCCTCGGCTACGGGCTGCTCTTTCGGCTGGACGGGAGCTCCGGCGGCCTGGACATCGTGGCCGCCATTTTGCGGAAATATTACTCCTTCAATATGGGCGGCGTGATCTTCACCTTCAACTGCGTCATCATGGCGGTCTCGGCCTGTATGTTCGGCATCATGCCGGCGATGTACACGCTGATCTCCATGTTCATTTGCGCGACGGTGACGGATAAAGTGGTGGCCGGGTTCGTCCACCGCAAGGTGCTGTTTTTGATTTCCGATCGGGCCGAACCCATCGCTGAGGCCATCATTCATGAGATTGGGCGCGGTGTAACTTATATCGAAGGGGAGGGCGCTTTTACCCATCACGCGAAGCGGGTGTTGTTCGTGGTGGTGAATTTGACCCAGATTGCCCGCATCAAGCGGATCACGGATCAATTTGATCCCCAGGCGTTCATGATCGTGTTGGACGCCAATGAGGTTATGGGACGGGGCTTTACGCTGCCCGGCGTCAAGATTGAGAAAATGCTTCGGGAACGGGCCGCGGAGCAAGTGAGAAAGAAGGAGGCGGCGGGAAGTGATTGAGGATTTGGAACGTTTTACCGCCGTGGCACAAGGGAAAGCGCCAGCGGAACTGGTGATTCAGGGCGCGAAAATATACCAGTCCTTTACCGGTACCTTTGCCGCTGGGGATATCGCCATCGATCAGGGTTATATCGCGGGACTGGGCGATTATGCGGGCCGGGAGACGATTGCGGCTGAAGGCCGGTACGCTTTGCCGGGATTTATCGACGGGCATATTCATGTGGAGAGCTCGCTCTTAAGTCCCGGGGAATTTGCCCGGGCCGTGGTGCCGACGGGGACGACGGCGGTGGTCACCGATCCCCACGAGATCGCCAATGTAGCGGGGATTCCGGGGATTCGCTACATGATGAACGCGTCCCGCAATCTGCCGCTGGACACGTTTTTCATGCTCCCTTCCTGCGTTCCGGCGACGGAATTGGAGGACGGCGGGGCGCATCTCTTGGCAAAGGATTTAGCGCCGCTTTTGGATGAGCCGCGGGTCTTGGGATTGGCGGAAATGATGAATGTACCGGGGGTCCTCGCGGGAGATCCCGTGGTGTACGATAAGCTGATGATGCGTCACGGCTTGCAGATCGAGGGGCACGCGCCGGGGGTGATGGGAAAGCCTCTCATGGCCTACGCCGCGGCCGGGATCTCGTCGGATCACGAGTGCGTGACGGCAGAAGAAGGCTGGGCGCGCCTGGCGGCAGGAATGTACTTGGAAATTCGCGAGGGGTCAGCGGCGCACAATCTGGCCGCGCTGCGCTCAGTCATTAACGAACAGACGGCACCGTTCTGCCTCTTCGTCACCGATGACCGCCATCCCGCTGATATTTTGGAACGAGGGCATATCAATTCTATTGTCAAAAGTGCCGTGGAAGCGGGGGTATCGCTCTCGGCGGCTATCAATATGGCTACGGTAAACCCGGCTCGTTATTTTGGTCTCAAAGAGCGCGGCGTACTGGCTCCTCACCGTATAGCGGATATCCTGCTCTTTGACGGGCATGGATCATGGCGTCCTTCCCATGTATTGAAAAGCGGGGTGCTGGCGGCTCGGGAAGGGAGCCTTCTTTTAGGCCTGCCGGAGACGGAGGATGAGATGCTTTATCACACGGTGCACATCGCCCCGGTGGAGAAAGAGAATTTAGCCATTCCCCTGCCTTCCGGCCGCGCCCACGTCATCGGGCTGGTGCCGGGACAGCTCCTTACCGAGAAGCTGACGTTGCCTGTGAAAACGGAAGAAGGGTGGGCGGTGGCGGATCCTGAGAGGGACATCCTGAAGCTGGCAGTCGTCGAGCGCCATCACGCCACGGGACGCATTGGGCTGGGGCTTCTCTCTGGGTATGGCTTAAAGCGCGGGGCGGTGGCCTCCACGGTGGGGCATGATTCCCACAATCTTATTGTGGCGGGAGCAGACGATGAGGACATGGTGACCGCGATCCGAGAGATCCAGCGCATCGGCGGCGGTTTCGTCATTGCCGCCGGGGGTGAGGTGTTGGCATCTCTGCCGCTTCCCATCGGAGGGCTGATGACTTCCCGGGCAGCCCGGGAGGTGGCCCGGGACAATGCCTGGCTCATCCAAACGGCCCGACGGTTAGGCGTGGGTGAGGGATGCGATCCTTTGATGACGCTGGCTTTTTTGAGCCTGCCGGTGATTCCGGCTCTAAAGCTTACCGATCGCGGCCTCGTCGACGTAGAGGCGGGAAAATTTTTGCCGGTAGACGCGGGGGAAACACCATGACGGACAGGAAAAAAGAATTGACGATTATCTATCTCTTGAACAGCGGCTTTCTCGTGCGCGGCGACGGCTGGGCGCTGCTCTTTGACGATTTTCAGGATCCGGCGGGGGCGGTGGACCAGGCGCTGCCGGAAATCGAGGAGCTTTATATCTTTGCCTCCCACGCTCATTTCGATCATTTCAGCCCCGAGATTGCCCGCTACGCGAAGAAAACCCGGCGCTATTTTTTGAGCCGGGACATCGCGGGGGTTCCCTCCGCGCGTCGGATCCCAGCGGATCAGACGACGTGGCTGGGGGTCTACGACAGCTACGAGGGGGACCGCATCCGGGTGGTCTCGTATGATTCCACGGATGAAGGGACGTCCTTTGCCGTGACCTTCGAGGGGTGGCGGATTTTTCACGCCGGGGATTTCAATTGGTGGCACTGGCGGGAAGACACCCCGGATAATATAGGTTTTGCCCGCAACGGCTTTATGAAGCAGATGAAAAAACTGGACGGCGCGTTTTTTGACTTGGCCTTTTTCCCCGCGGACGGGCGTCTCGAAGAAGCGCGGAGCTGGGGCGCGAAGGAGTTTTGTCGCCGGACGGATACGCGGGCCTTGGTGACGATGCACAGCGTGGGCTATCCCCGCTGGCGGCCGGAGCCGGACTTTTTCCTGCCGGGGCGGGAAATTCCCTATTGGTCGCCGGTGACGCCGGGAGAGAAGCGACATTTGGCCCAGGGAGGAAAATTTACCGAATGAAGCGAATAGGGATGATGGCTGCGCTGGTGTTTCTCATGATGGGGACCAGTGCGGTGGCAGCGGAAATACAGGAAGGAGAAGAAAACGTGGCGAATCGATTTGCGGTCTTCGCGACCAGCGAAGGGACGTTTACCGTGGAACTCTTTGAGGACAAGGCGCCTCTGACGACGAAAAATTTCATTGATTTGGCGGAAAAAGGCTTTTACGACGGCCTGATCTTCCATCGGGTCATCGACGGCTTCATGATTCAGGGAGGCGATCCTACGGGAACGGGGACGGGAGGCCCGGGTTACGAGATCCCGGACGAATTTCATCCCGATCTCAAGCATGACGGGGAGGGCGTCCTCTCCATGGCCAATGCCGGGCCGAATACCGGCGGCTCTCAATTTTTTATTACGTTGGCGGCGACCCCGTGGCTAAACGGGCACCACGCAGTCTTCGGCAAGGTGGTACGGGGCATGGATGTGGTGAAAAAGATCGGGAAAGTCGATTGCGATTCGGGGGACCGGCCGCTGGTGGAAGTAGTGATAAAGAAGATCACCATTATCGACGAACTGCCTGAGCCGTCAGAGGAGTCATGAGGGCCTATACTTATATTCTGGAGTGTGCCGACGGGACGCTCTATACCGGCTGGACGAACGATTTGGAAAAGCGCTTGGCGGCGCATAACGCGGGGCAGGGGGCGAAGTATACCCGGGGGCGCGGTCCGGTGCGTCTGCGCTACTATGAAGTCTTCACCGATAAGGAGGCGGCTCTCCGGCGGGAGGCCTCGCTGAAGCGTCTTTCCCGTACCGAAAAACTGGCCCTGATTGAGGCCCGAGAGCTACGGTGAGAAGGGAGACGTCATGGAGTGCATCAAACTCTGCGCGCTGCACCTTGAGGAAGGCGCGGCGGAGGCGGCAGAGGTTTATTTTCCGCGCTTTTCCCGCGAGAGGCAACAGGAATTTTTCCGGTATCGTTCCCCTGGGCTTCGTACCCGTTCTCTCTGGGGAGAACTTTTAGCACGCTATCTGGTGGCGGCCGCGGGAGGCCCGCCGCCCTTTGCTTTGTCGATTCGCCGCCAGGCGAAAGGGAAACCCTACAGCCCGACGGGCCGCTTTTTTTTCAATTGGGCGCACAGCGGGGATTGGATCCTCTGCGGCGTCGGCCCCGGCGCGTTGGGGGTGGATGTGGAACGGCCCCGGCGGGGCACGTCCCTTTGCTCCGTTGCCGCCCGCTTCTTTCGCCCGGAGGAGTACCAAGCGATCGTGGATGCGCCGGAAGAAACGCGGGGGGATCTCTTTCGCCGCTATTGGACGATGAAGGAAAGCTATCTCAAGTACACCGGCGAGGGATTGGCCGGGGGCCTGCACGACGTCGACGTGGCGGCGCTCTGGGCGGGACAAGGCCCCGCGGCGGGGCGGAATTTTCCCCTGCCTGATGGCGCGATGGCGGGAATTGTCGCCTCGCCGTCACTTTTGCCGCGGGAGGTGACGATGATTTCCGTCGAGGAACTTCGCGCCGGGCTGGAAGATTTTTGAATGCCGTCGTGCCCGATGGGCGAAGGGGCGGCCTGTCGGCTTCTTTACCGCGGGAATTATCCCGCATTGACAAGGGCGGAGAAAATACATATAATAAAGCCGTGTGTAAGCGGGTGTCAGGGAAAGTTCCTGACACTCGTTTCGGTTTGTCCGTTTCGGCAGCGTCGGGCGGACGGGAAATGAAACCGTTACGGGAAACGGTAAGGAGCGAAGGATCAATGACGGACAAAAAATTCATCCTGACGAAGGATGGCCTCAAAAAATTAGAAGAGGAACTGGAGAAGCTGAAGGTTGTGCGCCGCAAAGAAGTGGCGGAACGATTAAAGGAAGCCATCGCCCTGGGCGATCTCAGTGAAAATTCGGAGTACGACGACGCCAAAAATGAACAGGCGTTTATCGAAGGCCGTATCCAGGAATTAGAAGTCAAACTGCGCAACGTGGAAGTCATTTCTGACGAGAAAAAATCCCGCACCACGGTGAGCATGGGGTGCTGCGTCGTCGTCCGGGATATGGAGATGAAAGAAGACATGGAGTACACGCTGGTAGGTTCGGCGGAGGCTGATCCGGCAGAGGGCAAGATCTCCAATGAATCGCCGGTGGGCGCGGCCATTTTAGGGAAAAAGGTCGGTTCTACGGTGGACGTACACGCACCGTCGGGGGTCTTGAAGTTTAAGATCGTGAAAATCAAGAATAAGAGGTAAGACCAGTGGGGAAGTACAACGAAGAGCAGCGGTCGGCGGCTGATCTCAACGAGATGATGCAGCTGCGCCGCGATAAGATCAAGACGTTCACAGACATGGGAGTCGCGCCCTTTGGCCATCGCTATGAGGTCACCCACCATGCCCAGGATATCCGCGATCACTTTGCCGAGCTGGAAGGGGAAGAAGACGGCCCGGTAGTGCGCCTGGCCGGGCGGTTGACGGCGAAGCGCGGCCACGGCAAAGCCAGTTTCGCGGAGCTGATGGATGCTTCGGGAAAGATCCAGATCTATTTTAAGTACGACGTGTTGGGGGAGGCGAAGTACGCGCAGTTTCGTCTCTTAGATATTGGCGATCTCATTGGAATCGCCGGGCGGGTCTTTAAGACGCAGCGGGGCGAAATCACGGTCATCGTGAACGATTTTGATCTCTTGGCAAAATCGCTGCGCCCGCTGCCGGAAAAGTTTCATGGCTTAAAAGACGTGGATCTGCGCTATCGGCAGCGCTATCTTGATCTCATCGTCAACCCGGAAGTCGCGGAGACGTTCCGGCGGCGCACGAAGATCATTCAATCCGTTCGCCGCACCCTCGACGAAGCGGGCTATTTAGAGGTGGAAACGCCGGTGCTGGCAACTTTGGCTGGAGGCGCGGCGGCGAAGCCTTTTATCACTCATCACAATACCCTTGATATTGATCTTTACCTTCGCATTGCTACGGAATTGGCCTTGAAGCGTCTCATCGTCGGCGGACTGGAGCGGGTTTACGAGATTGGACGGGTCTTTCGCAATGAGGGGATGGACGTTCGGCACAATCCGGAATTTACCTCGGTGGAATTCTATCAGGCTTACGCGGACTATCGCGACATGATGGACCTGACGGAAAAGATCATCCTCACCGCCGCCGAAGACGTTTTGGGGACGACGAAGATCACCTACGACGGCACGGAAATCGATCTCGCCAATGTTCGGCGCGTCAGCATGAACGATGCCGTGAGGGAGGCTACCGGCAAGGATTTCTTGTCTGCCGCCACAGTAGAGGAGGCCCGGGCCATGGCTGACGAGATCGGCGTTCCCTATGAAGCGCGGCACGGAATCGGCGCGATCTTAAACGCGGCCTTTGAGGAAAAGGTGGAGGGGACTCTCATGGCTCCTACGTTCATTACCCATCATCCCACGGAAATTTCGCCATTGGCAAAGCGCAATCCAGACAATCCCATGATTACCGACCGCTTTGAATTTTTCGTTTATGGCCGGGAATTGGCCAACGGCTTCACGGAGCTGAACGACCCCATCGATCAGCGCCAGCGCTTTGTGGATCAGATGAAGCAGCGGGCCGCCGGGGATGCCGAAGCCCATGTCATGGACGAGGACTATGTCACCGCCTTGGAGTACGGCCTTCCGCCCACTGGCGGCGTCGGCATCGGCATCGACCGCCTGGTCATGTTCCTCACCGACAGCCCTTCCATCCGTGATGTGCTTCTTTTCCCCACGATGAAACCGCTGGAGTGAGACCGCTAATTTTCTCGATTGACAAGGGAGCGGGGGTTTGCTACACTAACGGGGAGCGATGAGAAAGAGGGAGTAGCCCGAGACAGCGAGGCCGCGGCGGTGGGAGGCGGTCAAGGGGCGAAAGGCGCTTTGGAGCGAATATCATCAGGATGAAGCGGGCCTTTGGCCAATCGGGGTGGAACCGCGGGATTTTTACGGAAGGTAAATCTCGTCCCCGTAACGATATGTTACGGGCGGCGGGATTTTTTGTTGTCCGGGATCGAGGGAGGAAGGAAAGTGAAGTTTCAGGAAATCATCTTGGCTTTGCAGCAGTTTTGGTCGGAGCAGGGCTGCATTTTAGGCGAGCCTTACGACGTGGAGAAGGGGGCGGGAACGATGAACCCGGCGACTTTTCTGCGGGTCTTGGGGCCGGAGCCGTGGAACGTGGCTTATGTGGAGCCGTCCCGCCGCCCGGCCGACGGACGCTACGGGGACAATCCCAACCGGCTCTATCAGCACCATCAGTTTCAGGTCATCATGAAACCGTCCCCGGATACCATTCAGGAGCTTTATTTGGAGAGCCTCAAACGTCTCGGAATCGATCCCGTGCAGCACGACATCCGTTTCGTGGAGGATAACTGGGAGTCGCCGACCCTGGGCGCGTGGGGCTTAGGCTGGGAGGTCTGGCTGGACGGCATGGAGATCACGCAGTTTACCTATTTTCAACAGGTGGGCAGTCAGGACGTGAAGCCCGTAGCGGTGGAGATCACTTACGGGCTGGAGCGTCTGGCCATGTATATTCAAGGCGTGGAAAACGTTTACGATATCCAGTGGACAAAGGATTATACGTACGGCGACGTGTTTCATCAGAATGAGGTGGAGCAGTCGGCGTATTCCTTCGAGTTGTCCGATGAGGCGCTGCTCTTTGACCTCTTTGAGAAATACGAAAAGGAAGCGGTGCGGGTCATCGAATTGGGCTATGTGCATCCGGCGTACGATTACGTCCTGAAATGCTCCCATACCTTCAATCTGTTGGACGCCCGGGGCGCCATCAGCGTGTCGGAACGCACGGCCTTTATCGGCCGGGTGCGTAAGCTGGCCCGGCTCTGCGCCCAGCGCTATTTGAAACAGAGGGAAGAATTGGGATACCCTATGCTCCATCGGGGGGAGAACAAGGAGGTGACGGCATGAGTAAGGATCTGCTCTTAGAGATCGGGACGGAGGAGGTTCCGGCCCACGCCATGCCGGGCATTTTGGCGGAGCTGAAAGAAAACGCCGCGAAAGCGCTGGCGGATCTGCGTCTTGCGTATGGCGATATCAGGACGATAGGGACGCCGCGGCGTATGGCGCTTCTGGTGACGGACTTGGCGGAGCGTCAGCCGGATGTGACGGAAGAGCGGCGGGGGCCGTCGGCGGCGGTAGCTTTTGATGCCAAGGGGAATCTCACGAAAGCGGGGCTGGGCTTCGCCCGCGGGGCGAAGGTGGAGCCGCAAGACCTCGTGACGAAGGACGGTTACGTCTACGCGGCCATTCATGAGGCGGGGGAAGAGACGTCCCGGCTGCTCTCTGCGCTGCTGCCGGATCTCATCGCACATCTTAGCTTTCCCAACAGCATGCGGTGGGGGGATCTTGATTTTCGCTTCATCCGTCCCCTGCGCTGGCTGGTGGCCCTCTATGGCAGCGAGGTGATCCCTTTTACCTTAGCGGGGATACGTGCCGGGCGCACGTCCCGGGGGCATCGGTTCTTAGGCCGCACCGCCTTCGATATTGCGGCCGCGGCGGACTATGAAAAAGCCTGTGAGAAAGAGTACGTCATCGTCGATCCGGCGCGCCGCCGGGAGATGATCCGCCGCCAGATCGAGGCCGTTGCGGCGGAAAACGGCGGCACGGCGGAGATTTCCGAAGAGCTTTTGGAGGAAGTCGTCTATTTGGTGGAATATCCCACGGCGTTGGCGGGACGCTTTGAAGAAAAATATTTGGCCTTGCCGCCCGAGGCGGTGGTTACCCCCATGCGGGATCACCAGCGGTATTTCCCGGTGAAAGACGCGGCGGGGCGTCTGCTGCCTCTCTTCATTACCGTCCGTAACGGGGGAACGGATTATTTAGACACCGTGCGTCACGGCAATGAGCGGGTACTGCGGGCCCGCCTTGCCGATGCGCAGTTCTTTTTCGACGAGGATCGTAAGAAGTCTCTCATGGCGCACCGCGAGAAGCTCAAGACCGTGGTGTTCCAAGAAGGGCTGGGCACCGTCTACGAAAAGACGGAACGGCTGGCCCGCCTGGCGGAAACCATCGGGGAAAAATTAGGGGCAACGGCCGAAGAAACGGCGCAGGCCCGGCGGGCGGCCCTGCTCTCCAAGGCCGATCTCGTCACGGGCATGGTGACGGAGTTCACCGAACTGCAGGGCGTCATGGGGTGTGCCTATGCCCTTTTGGACGGGGAAGAAAAAGCGGTGGCGCTGGCTATCGACGAGCACTACCGTCCGCGCTTCGCCGGCGATGCGGAGCCGGAAACGGTGCCGGGCCGTATTTTGAGCCTCGCCGATAAGATGGACAACATAGTAGCGACGTTTAGCCGGGGGCTCATTCCCACCGGCTCCCAGGATCCCTTCGCCTTGCGGCGCCAGGCGCTGGGCCTCGCGAATATGCTCATTCGGGCTAAGTACAGCCTGTCGATTTCGATGATCACCGATCAGGCGATGGATCTTCTCCACATTACGGAGCAAGTGGCGCGGAAAAACCTCCGGCAGGAGATCGCCGCCTTCCTGCGGCTCCGGTTGAAAAATATCTTTGACGAAGAGGGGGTTCGCTACGACGTGGCGGAGGCCGTGCTTTCCGATGTGGACGATATCTATGCCTGCTATGGGCGGGGGCAGGCCGTGGCGGAGGCTCTCTTGGCGGCGGATATGACGGCGGTGATCCAGGCCTTTGTCCGAGCTGGCAACATCGCGGCCAAAGGAGCGGGCGGCGAAATCGACCCGGCTCTCTTTGCCGTGCCCGAAGAAAAAAACCTCTATCAGGCCTTTACTTCGGCGAAAAGCGCCGTGGATAGTCTCCTTGAGGGGCAGGACTACGCCGGAGCCATCGACGCCCTGCGGGATTTGGCCGCACCCATCGACGCCCTCTTTGATGCGGTGATGGTGATGGATAAGGAGGCAAAAATCCGCCAGAACCGTTTGGCACTCCTCTTTGCCGTGGACCGCCTCATTCGCCGGGTGGCTGATTTCGACAAGATCGTCCTTTGAGGGCAGGCCTTGCCGCATTGGACTTTCTTTACCTTTTTTGATAGAATAACACAGATAGGAAAATTTTGAACGTCATCGGAGGGAGGCTGTCTCATGAAATTTTTGGGTATCTTGTTAGGGGTTCTCCTCCTGTTGGCAGCCAGTGTCGCAGGCATCTACAATTCGCTGAAATCGGCGGAAATCAATGTGGCGGCGCAGTATGGGCAGATAGAAAATGTCCGCCAGCGGCGCGCCGATCTCATTCCCAACCTGGTGAACACAGTGAAGGGGTATACGGCCCATGAAGACAAGCTCATTCATGACGTCTCGGCGGCCCGGGCGAAATTAGCAGGGGCCCAGAGTTTTGAGGCGGCTGCCGCCGCGGATCAGGAGCTTACCGGAGCGCTGGGTCGTCTCCTGGCCATCACGGAAGCGTATCCCGATCTCAAGGCTAACCAACAATATTTAGAGCTCATGCGGGAATTGGCGGGAACGGAAAATCGTATCGCCACGGCACGGCGGGACTATAACGAAGCAGTGCGATCCTACAACGAAAAGATTCAGACCTTTCCTGGCGTATTCTTGGCCGGTGCCATGGGGATGACGCCCAAGCCCCAGTTTGAAGCGGACCCCGGAGCGGCGGCCGTACCGAAAGTCGAGTTTTAATACAAAACCAAAGAGCCCCCGATCATGCGGTCGGGGGCTTTACCTTTTGTGGGCGTTGGGGGAGGGAAGTTTCTCCTGGCGACGTCGCTTTCTCTTCCTGAAATCAGCGGCGTGGTTTCTTCTTGTCCGGCGTAAACTTTTCCTGAAGAGGGATCTTCCCTGACCAAAAAATTTTGCGGAACAAATGTTTCACGTGAAACATTTTCTTCGCCGCGAGGATCTGACGAAAATCTAAATTGACAAAACCGCCTTCTCGTTTTACTATTAAATATATATTGTCATTTTTGGCCGGTGCTTAGGCGGCAGGATTCGGATTCTGTTGATGAAATCCGGCGTTCAGGAAGGATATCAAGCATGTTTGGAATGAAAATGGATATCGGCATCGATTTGGGTACGGCCAACGTATTGATCTACGTTCGCGGCCGGGGTATCGTTCTTCAGGAGCCTTCGGTGGTGGCGGTGGATCGGGACACGAACCGCATTCTATCAGTGGGGGAGGACGCCAAGCGTATGCTGGGGCGCACGCCGGGGAATATCACGGCAATCCGTCCCCTGCGGGACGGGGTGATCGCTGATTATGATGTGACCGAGAGCATGCTGCGGTATTTCATTGATAAAGTCATCGGCCGGCGGTTCGTCTTTCGTCCCCGGATCATGATCTGTATTCCTTCGGGCGTGACTATGGTGGAAAAGCGGGCGGTGCAGGAAGCCGCGGAGCAGGCTGGAGCGCGGCGCACGCAGCTCATCGAGGAGCCGATGGCGGCGGCCATCGGGGCCGGGCTGCCGGTAGACGAGGCCACCGGCTCCATGATCGTGGATATCGGCGGCGGGACGACGGATATCGCTATCATCAGTTTGGGCGGTATCGTGAACAGCCGGAGCCTGCGGATCGCCGGAGATAAATTCGACGAAGCACTCATTGCCTACGTGCGCCGGACGTGCAACATGCTCATCGGCGAACGCACGGCGGAAGAGATCAAGATTCGGGTGGCGGCAGCTTCGGCGACAGCCCGCCAGGCGGAGATGGATGTTCGCGGGCGGGATCTTTTGACGGGGTTGCCCAAAAATATCCGCCTGACGACGGCGCAGGCGGCAGAAGCTCTGTCTGCACCCATCGGCCGCATTGTGGAAGGGGTCAAGGCGGTACTGGAAGAAACGCCTCCGGAGCTCGCGGCTGACATCATGGATCACGGCATCGTCCTCACGGGGGGCGGGGCGATGCTTTACGGATTCGACAGCCTCATTCAGAGGGAAACGGGGATTCCCACTATGCTGGCGGAGGATCCTTTGTCCTGCGTGGCCGTCGGCACCGGCAAGGCACTGGAATTTGTGGATTACCTCGGCGACGGGCAGGAGATGAACAGCATGCTGTCGCCGTCCGTTAAATAAGAAGTTGGGACTATCGTCGGGAGAGGATTTTATCGATGGTTGTCGAATAAATAAAACAGCATCTTTTAACTTGTTTTTAAGGAATAAGGAACGAGAGAATTTTATTGAGGTGAAGCAGTATGTGGCGTGGACTCTACACGGCGGCGTCGGGGATGATCACGGAGACGACCCGGACAGCGGTCATCGCGAATAATCTGGCCAATGTTAACACGACAGGCTATAAACGGGACCGTGCGTTGGATCGGGAATTTGAACCGATGCTGATCCGGCGCATCAACGATACGGAAAGCATGAAAGTTACGGATTTTAAAGGATTTTCCTTGGATCGCCGGGCTCCCATTGTAGGGACGCTGGGGCTTGGCTCCTATACGCAGGAAATTGCTACGGATCACGCCCAAGGAGCGATGATGACCACGGGGAATCCTTACGATTTAGCGATTTCCGGCGAGGGATACTTCATGGTGGAGACGCCAGATGGTGTGCGTTACACTCGAAACGGCAGCTTTTACCGGGCGGCCAATGGCAACTTGGTAACCTCCGAGGGGCGCAATGTCTTAAATGCGCAGGGGAGGCCCATCAATATTCCTGAAACGGCAACGGGCGTCGTCGTCCACCAGCAGGGGGATATCTACGCCGACGGACAGTTGGTGGGGACGCTGGGCTTCGTTCAGTTTAACGATCGCCGGGCGGTGCTGAAGCAGGGCGACAGCCTTTATTACGCCCAGGAGGGGGCGCGTCCCCAGCCGGCCACCGGTATCGTGGAGCAGGGGGTCTTGGAGCGGGCGAATTCCAACGTGGTCAACGAGATGGTGGACCTTATCAATAACTACCGCGTCTATGAAGCCGATTCCAAATCGGTGACGACCCAGGATACCCTGCTGGATCACGCGGTCAATGAAGTGGGACGCCTGACCTGATTTTTTCTCACGAGGCCGTAAGCGATTAAACTTCGCGGAGGAATTTTCGATATACATAGGGAGAGAATATCGCGTTTTTGAGATGGAGGAGAATGTGTTATGATGAGAGCGCTTTGGTCCGCAGCTTCCGGGATGAAGACCCAGCAGGACAATATGGATGTGGTGGCGCACAATTTAGCGAACGTCAATACCTACGGCGATAAGAAAGTACGCGCCGAATTTCACGACCTTTTATACCAGACACTGCGTCCGGCGGGTGCCGACAGCGGTGCGGATTCCCAGTATCCTACGGGCCTTCAGATCGGGTTAGGGGATCGGCTGGCGGCGACCCAGCGCATTTTTACCCAAGGAAATTTGCAGACCACCGGCAACCCTACGGATATCGCCATTGAAGGCGAGGGCTTCTTCCGCATTGAAATGCCGGACGGTACTATTGCGTATACCCGGGACGGTTCTTTCAAGCTGGACTCTACGCGGCGGATGGTCACCACGGACGGCTATCCCTTAGCAGATAATATTACGCTGGAGCAGGACGCTACCAGCGATTCCATCACCATCGCCCAGACAGGCGCGGTTTCAGATGTTGTCAATGGCCAGACGAATCAGGTCGGACAGATCACGCTGGCGCGGTTCGTGAACCCGGCGGGCCTTACGGCCATCGGACATAATTTGTTCATGGAATCCGAGGCTTCCGGCCCTCCCCTGGAGGGAAATCCCGGCGACGACGGTGCGGGACGCTTGCAGCAGTCCGTCTTGGAGATGTCCAACGTACAGGTGGTGGAAGAAATGGTCAATATGATCGTGGCCCAGCGCGCTTACGAATCCGATGCCAAGGCCATCACCACTTCGGATTCCATGTTGGAGATCGCGAACGGTCTCAAGCGCTGATGAACGGGGCTCGATTCCTACGGGCACTGCTTTTGGCTTGGCTGTTTTTTCTGCCCGCTGCGGTTGAGGCCTACGGTATGCCTCCGGAAGAGATGTATGCGCAGGAACTTTCTTCCGAGGAGTTGGAACGACTGGCGACAGATCATATTGAAGCGGTGTTGACCGAGGGAGGGGAGAGCCGCCGTCATACGGTGACGGCGGCCTATGTGCCCCGCCCTCTTCGGCTTCCCGCGGGAAGTGTCGCTTGTGAAGTAACGACGCCCAACGGGCTTCGTTATTGGGGCAATACGGCAGTTTCCATCAACGTATTGGTGGATGGGGCGCCATTTCGAAAGCTGACGTGCCAGTTCCGCATTCATCTGTTTGACAGCATCGTGGTGGCGGCGCGTGGCATTCAGGCACGGCAGATCCTTACGGCGGGGGATCTGCGGGTAGAGGAGCAGGAAATCGGCGCCAGCGGCGATAAGTATTATACGGATCCGGCCGAAGTTGTGGGGTTGGTCAGCAGCCGGCGGCTCAGTCCTGGACAGCCGATTTTGCGTACGATGGCCAAAAAACCGCAGATTATCAAAGGCGGCGATATCGTCGTCATCGTAGCGCACGTGAACGGCGTAGAGGTTAAGATGGATGGCGTAGCCTTGGGGTCCGGCCGGGAAGGCGAGTCCATCCGGGTTCGAAATTCGACGTCGCGCAAAATCATTCGGGCGCGCGTGATTGACGCCGGTACAGTGGAAGTGTGGAATTGACGCACGGGCGGCGGTAAATCCCGCAGAGGGACAGGCGCCGTGCTTTCTCGGCAGAGCAGGTGATGAACATGAAGAAAAAATGGCAGAAACGATTGGCGGCGGGGCTTTGCGCGGTGATTCTTTCCGGCGCGGCGGCTCCGGCGGTGGCGCAGTCTCTCTGGGCAGACAGTGTCGGCGGCGAGAGCATGCTGTTTGCTGATCATAAGGCGCGCAATGTGGGCGATATTCTCACCATTGTGATCAGTGAGACGACGACGGCTTCCATGACGAAAGCGTCGAATAATTCTAAGTCGGGACAGACGAGCCTGAACGCCGGCGTGGGAATCTTCGGCTTTCTGGCGGCGGCGTCGGCCAGCGGATCGGACAGCTTCAAGGCGAACGGTTCCGCGACGAATACGAATCGGGCTACGGGCCGCGTGACGGTCACCGTCACCGAAGTTTTACCCAACGGCAATATGGTGGTGGAAGGAACGCAGTCCATCTGGCAGAATAACAACGAACATAAGATCACCCTGCGGGGGGTCGTCCGTCGGGACGATGTGTCTTACGCCAATACGGTGCCGTCTACTCAAGTGGCTGACGCCACCATTCACTTCGACGGCAAAGGCCCCATCAACGCGAAACAGCGGCAGGGTATTCTGACGCAGATCTTCAATTTCCTCTTCTGAGGCGGGGGTGGGTTCATGAAACGGATTACGGCGCTCTTCATGGCGCTTTGCTGCCTGTTGACGTTTACAACGGCCTTTGCCGATTCGGCGGTCACGCGGCTTAAGGATATCGCCAAGGTACAGGGGGTGCGCTCCAACCAGTTGGTAGGCTACGGGCTGGTGGTGGGCCTCAACGGGACGGGGGACTCGAATAAAACGCTGGAGACTCTGCAGTCTGTGGCGAATATGCTGCGGCAGTTCGGGGTAACAGTCAATCAGGCGGCGCTTAAGACGAAGAACGTGGCGGCGGTGGTTGTCACGGCGACGCTGCCTCCCTTTGTCCGAGAGGGCGATACCATCGACGTGACGGTGTCATCCATGGGCGATGCTAAGAGTATTCAGGGGGGGACCCTCATCCAGACGCCGCTTCAGGCCGGGAATGGACAGGTTTATGCGGTAGCCCAAGGTGCGGTTTCTACGGGAGGCTTTACAGCCGGAAACGGCGGCGGCAATCAGCAGAAGAATTTTCCGACGGTCGGAACGACACCGAACGGGGCTATCGTGGAAAAGACGGTGGAAGATGATTTGGGGACGGACGGGATGATTTCGTTATCCCTCGCCAACCCTGATTTTACTACGGCTGATCGTATCGCTCAGACGATCAACATGCGCTTTGGCAACGTGGCCCGGGCGGCCAACCCTGGGCGGGTGGACGTATCGCTGCCGCCATATTATCGAAATAATGTGGTGGGCTTTATCGCCGGGGTGGAAGAGCTGCCGGTGATGCCGGACAATATCGCCCGGGTCGTGGTGAACGAACGTACGGGGACCATTGTTATGGGCGGCGATGTGTCCGTGGATAATGTGGCCATCACCCAAGGCGGGCTGTCCATTCGCGTGACGCAGGAAGAAGCGGCGTCGCAGCCGGCCCCCTTTAGCTACGGTACCACGGTAGTGACGAAAAATGACGACGTGGAGGTCGAGGAGGATAAGGCACACAGTATCGTGCTGCCCGCTACGGCGGATGTGAGCGATATTGTGGGGGCGCTGAATGCCGTGGGGGCGACTCCCCGGGACATCATCTCCATTTTGCAGGCCATTAAGGCATCAGGCGCTTTACACGCTGAGTTGGAGATCATTTAAGGGGAATTTTGGCAGCATTGCCTTCGAGGTAAGACTGCCAGAGAGAAAAACGAGCGGGTGAGCAGATGATGAATACTGTGAATGGGATGAATCTCATAGGCATGGCAGCCGGGCCGGCGGCTTCGGGAAATACCGCTTACAACGCGGCACAGGCCAGGGCTCAGGAAGCGCGCTTTGAGGATATGCTGCGGGAATTGCGGCAGAAAGCCGAGATGGCAGAAAAGCCGGCGGCCAGTGAGAACGTGCCGTCGGGGGGTGTTTCTCCCGCGGGATCGGCGGCCGTTGATCCTGCGGCGGCGGAGGATAAGGCGCGGACGCAGCTGCGAAAACGCTTGAAAGACGCCTGCGAGGGTTTTGAGGCCATGCTGCTCGGCATCATGTACAAAGAGATGCGCAATACCGTGCCGAAGAATCAACTTTTCGGCGACGATAATGCCCATGACATCTGGCAGTCTATGCTGGACAGCGCCATGATGGAGGAAGCCGCCAAGACGGGCGGCATCGGCTTGGCCGACGTTCTCTATCAGCAGCTGGAACCCCAAGTATTAGCGGAAAAATCCGCTTTGCCGGGGGCCTCAGTGACGGAGAAACCGTAAGGCGAAACGTCTTCTGTTATTAAGATTATGTGAGAGCTTTTCTTTGGAGCGGTACACCGGAAAGGGTGAGACGCGCTAAAGAGAAGCTCTTTTTGCATGAGAAGAAAAAATTCCGCCTTTTAGCAGGGGACGGATCACGATATGTTTTCGCCGCCTTTTCAGATTTGGTCAGTATCCTTAGAGAGAAGAATTTTCGCCGTCATTTTCGACGGTGCAGCAAAAGGAGTCTGATACTTTGCTTGGTATCAAGAGACTGAGTGGGCGATCTGCCCTTTTGGCGCTGGCTTTCCTGTTTTTCTGGCAGGCCGCGGCTTTAGCGGCGCAGCTTACCGCCGTTCGCTTCGGAAGCGGCGTCGAGCGGGAACGTATCGTCTTTGAGATGTCCGCCCTGCCGGCGTATCAAGCGCAGACTTCGGCGGACGGGAAGCAGATCGTCATCGAATTTACCGGCCTTTCCGATGGGGCGCGGATCAAGCCGGCGACGCGTGGGGAAGTGATTCGCCGCGTGTCCTATGAGAAAGCCGGGAAGAACCTGCGGGTCGTCATCGATCTGGCGGAGCCGGTTGCCTACGAGATCAAGACGCTTCATAAACCCGAGCGGATCTACATCAATTTTCAGAAGAATTACGAGATCCGCACCGATGAAGTCAAGGCGCCGGGACTGGTGCTGACGAAATATGTGCGTCGGGACGGGCGGGGGCTGTTGACGGCTTACCTCTTGGACGTTGATCCGCTGCGGTACGATTTAGTCCCGGCCTTGGGCAACGGGCAGGTGCGGGGCCGGGCCACGGTAAGCAATATATCCGACGATCTTGGGGCCATGGCAGCGATCAATGCCAATTATTTTGATACCACCGGTGAGATTTTAGGCGTTTTGCGCTTGGACGGGGAATTGGCGGGTACGACCTATTTTACGCGCAGTGCCCTGGGGCTCCGCCCTGGCGGGGCGGCTTTTGTGGCGCCTGTTTACTATAACGCAACGGTGCGGATTGGCAAGGTATCCCGTGGTGTTTCCGGGGTCAATATCGCCCGGGGTGAAGACGCGCTTGTTCTATACAACCATCTTTTCGCGGCCACGACGGGAACGAATGAATTCGGCCGGGAGTTTATTGTCCGGGGGGGCAAAGTGACGGCTATCCGTCCGGCCAACTCGCCCATCCCCGCCGACGGGTACGTTATTTCTCTGCACGGCGCCTCCAAAGACGCCTTTGCCCGGGTGAAAGTGGGGGACACGGTGACGCTTACCGAGGATTTCGGGCCGCAGTGGATCAACGTTCCCAATATCATCGGGGCAGGGCCGACGTTGGTCAAAGGGGGCCGGGTCGCGGTGAACGCCAAAGAGGAGCAGTTCCCGGCGGATATTGCCGTGGGGCGGGCGCCCCGCACGGGAGTGGCCGTTCTTTCCAATCGGCACCTTCTTTTGGCGGTGGCCGACGGCCGGCAGGCTTCCTCTATCGGCTGTACCTTAGAGGAATTCGCTGAACTTCTGCTCAAATTCGGCGCAAAGGAAGCCGTGAACTTCGACGGCGGCGGTTCCAGTGAAATGGTGGTAGGGGGCGTCATTGTGAACAGTCCTTCGGACGGCGATGAGCGTCTGGTCGGCAGCGCTCTGGCGGTATTGCAAAAGTAAAGCGGGCCAGGATTTTCCCCGCGAGGGGGAAATGATATTATCATGATAGATAGCGACGTCGACGGTGTGTGAAGGAGAGATGATATGATGCAGAAATTTTGCACCCATTGCGGTAAGAAACTGGACGAGGTCTTAAGATTTTGCACGTATTGCGGCGCGCCGCTGGGAATACGGCCGTTAAATCCCAAACTGGTGCTGGAACCGCCGGATACTCTCGAAACGGAGGAACGGCCTTCGGCTTCGGACGAAGTGCGGGAAGCGTCGGCCGAGGATAAGGCATTGGATTTTAAGCCGCTACAGGCGGCTGTCCTGCGAAAAGAAGTGCCGGCGGCGGAATCGTCAGCGCGAGCGGGGGAGACGACGGAGGAGGGAACGGCGTCTCCGATTGTGAAAGCGGCGGCGATCACGACGGTTGCGGTGGGAACCGAGGAGACTGACGTGGACAGCCCGACGGCAGAAGAAGCCCCTAAAATCGCCAAAACGGCTGCCGAACATGCGCCGGCCGGGGACGGCCTATCGTCCCTAAAATCGCCAAATGCCGCGGCGACCGCCGACGAGACGAAAGGAGATGCGCCCGCAGCGGCTGGTTCGGCCTCGGCATCCGGTGTGTCTGCCACGACGGCAGCATCGGATGTTTCCGCCGCATCCTTGTCGGAGGAAGAAAAGAGGGCAGCGGCCGCGGCGGTACCGGCGGCAAGGTCCGGCACATTAGCCGGTTGCCTGCTGCGCTTATTGTTGATCATCGTGTTTATTCTGGGCGTCCTCATGGTTTTTCGCGGCGTCAGTTTTGATAAACTCATGAACGATCCGGCGGATGCCATGCGGCAGATGTTGGGAAAGGTGCCGATAGATTCAAGGAGAGAAGGCAGTGTCCGGCTTGCCCCTGGATACGAAGCGGAGCGCGTTCATGTATGGGATGTATGATATTCTTGTAAGCAGATGACAGATCGGGACAACGCTGCGGTTCTCAAGGACGGCCGAACCCAGACCAACGGTGAACGTGGCGTATGAGGATAAGACCGGCGGCACCTTTGCGCCGCGTGGCGAAGCGGTAGTTCCGGCGGGGCGCCGGATAAGATAACCCCTCGCGAAGGGACACGTGGAAAGACCATGCAGGGGAAGAAGAAACAAGAGTACGACAAAAGAGGAGGCCTGCGTTCCTTTGATCGCGGCGGGCCCCGTTTTCATGGAGGGATTGCATGATGAAAAGTTGCCCTAAATGCGGTCGGCGTTACGAAGAGACGCATACTTTCTGCGGTGAATGCGGACTTACGCTCGAACCGATGGTGACAGAGTATCGTTTTTGTCCACAATGCGGCACGTACTATGCGAAAGAGCATATCTTCTGCGGCGAATGTGGGACCCGTATGGAAGCTAAGCGGGCGGTGGGGGAATAAAATAGAAAAAGCCTGCGGGGCACGCGTTTCCTGATGGAGACGACGTTACGGCAGGCTTTCTTTGTGTGCTTGTTAGGCTCGGTTTTCTTCCATCTCTGCCTGTTTTTGGCGCAGGAGAATCAATTCGGCTTCCTTGCTGCGGATTTTGGCGGCAAATTTCTTCTTTTCCGGGTCATCATCCCTGCGGCTGTCATACTTCAGCTGATAGCGGTGTAGGCTGCGGGCTTTTTGGGAAAGGGTGATTTTGAACTGACGGTAAGCCGCCACATCGGGATGGGTCTGAAGATATTGGGCGATGGCGTAGGACAGAATGGCTTTGATTTCCTGCGCCTGCGTGAGCACGCGCTCGCGTCGGATGAGGCTGGCACTGTCAAGATCCTCCTCCATGGCTTGGAGGAGGGATGATGCCTCTCGTAGGGCGGTCCGCATATCTGAGCCGCAGCGATGGGCAATGTCCTGCGCGCGCACCTGGGTAAGCGTAGGAGATTTTAGGATAGGGGTTCTTGCCATGATGGTCACACTCCGTAGGGATATTTTCAATAATACTATACCATGTACGGTATGAACGGGCAAGGGATTTTTGGAAGGCAGGAAAATTCTGCCGAGCAGCGAATAAATCCAGTAATGAAAGATATCCAAGGAGACGGTTTTTCCGAAGGAAGAAACGGGCGCCTTGGGGCGCGCGGCCGAATAGGGCCGTGACTTTATCAGGTGAGGAGTCGATGGACATGACGACGGCAGAATTCAGAGCGCAGGCAGAAAAGCTGGGTCTTTCCGAGTGGGAGATCAATGGGCAGATCTCGATATACGAGAAATTTCTCCGCGAAGGATTAACACCGATTCCGTTTGAGACGGTGCTGGAAGCGCGTCAGAAATCTTCCTGCCTCGAAGTTTTTGAGATGCATAACGCCGATCGCGGCGGGTCAGCGCTCTCTTAAAAAGGAACGAAGGCAAAAATAAAATAGGGCTTTGCAAAATGATCGGGGCGTGATATAATAAAATATATTTATCGAGAAAGGACGAACGATAATGTATTTTGATGATTATGATTCCCCGGTATTTCGCCCGCCCAGCGAGGCTTACAGTTTTATCCTGCGGCTGACCCGTGGCTGCGCGCATAATAAATGTACTTACTGCAATATGTATCGCGGCGTTCCCTTCCAGGTGCTGACGGACGAAGAGATTGAGCGGCAGATCATGCTGGCGCACAGTTATAACGGCGCGGGGGTACGGCGTGTCTTTTTAGCGGACGGGGACGCTTTGGTCCTCTCCACGGAACGGCTGCTCAAGGTTTTGGCGACGCTGCGGCGGTTGTTCCCAAATTTCGAGCGGGCTTCCTCCTACGCGGCGCCGAAAGATATTCTGCGTAAATCCCCCGAAGAACTGCGGCAGCTCCAAGAGGCTGGGCTGAAGCTCCTCTATTACGGCATGGAGAGCGGCGATACCGAGACGCTTAAAGAGATCAAGAAGGGGGTGGACGGGCCCCAGTCCATTGAGGTGGGGCAGCGGGCCATCGCGGCAGGGATGGAGCTTTCCGTCATGGTGATCTTGGGCATCGCCGGGCGGGAAGGCTCAAAGCGCCACGCGCTGGCTACGGCCGCTGCGCTGTCGGCGATCCGCCCCACGTACTTAGGGGCCATCAGTCTCATGCTCTACCGCGGCAGCGAACTCAAGGAGCAGTTTGAGCGCGGCGAGTTTCATCCCCTGCCGCCCGCCGGTTTGATGGAAGAACTTTATTTGATCATCGAGCATCTTGATCTGCCGGAAACGGAGCATTGCCTCTTCCGCAGCAATCACATCTCCAATTACATTCCCTTGAAGGCGACGCTGCCCAAGGAGAAGCCTCAGCTCTTAAAGGCAATTCGTTACAGTATCGACGAACTGAAAAAAATGAAAGACTGGGACGTTTACAATCACGACAAATATTGAAGGACGACAGACGGCTTTCGCGCCCGCTGAACAAGGCGTGAAAGTCGTCTTTGCGTTGCATGCCGCCATCTGCTATACTAAGCGGCAGAGGAGTTGAACACCATGGGAGAAAAACAGAGGGATGTGACCGTACCCCACGGGCGGGAGCAGACCATAAAAATGGATATCATGGGCATGATCCACAGCGCGGAAAATCCTTTCGATATCATTTATCACGTAGCGAAGTATCTGGAGAAGGAATCTTCCGAGGACGGCTACGCCAAGGCAGTGCGGGACAATATGCGTTCCGTTTACGGCCTGGCGCTCTTAGACGAGAAGCTGATGGCGGACGAGCTGCGAGACGTGGAGGAACGCTTGGGACGCATTCGTCACGCCTATGACACCGGTGATTTTACGGAGGAGGAAAAGAAACGCATCCGCTACGCCATCACCCTTCACGAAGCGAACATCCAACGCCTCAAGGACCGTATCCATGAAGCGGAGGTCAACGGCACATCGCTTTATATGGAAAAGGGATAAAGGATAAAACTCGTTGACCGCTTAATGGTGGTGATGACGTTAAAAATATGGATTTGCTGGCTGCGCCGTCGGGAACTTCGACGTTTAGGGTCAGAAAAGAAAAAGGAAACCCGCTCACAAAGCGGGTTTCCTTTTTCCTTGGCCGTTTTTCGATGGCCTTTTTTTCGTGCCTTTCTCCGGGGCCGGCGGCAATGGCGGATCGGTGAGATTCAGGGCGTGGGGGGATGGGGGCTCGTCGGTGATGTCATAGACGTTGGCGTAGCCGGCGATGGAGCCGTCCTGGCGTTGGGTGACGTGCATGAGGGCACGGAAGCGGCACAGTTTGCCATTGGGGCCCTGATGGGGATATTCTACGATGTAGGGAGCGGGCCGTTTGAGCGCCGCGTAAATGTGAGGCAGAAAATGTTCGGTCATTTCCTCCCCGATGAGAGCGGGCAGAGGGCGCACGCGGCGACGCAATACGTCGTCGGGCGGCAGGCCGTACATTTCGTAGAGGCGGCGGTTGGTGAAGTCGATGGTGATGGCGCCGTCTTTCACTTCCCCGATCATGAAGCCGCAGGGAATGGTATCGATGAGCTGCTGAAGCTGGATGGGGAGATCATACTGCTCGGAAACGTCTTCCCAAGAGATGAACAGGAGAAGCCTGTCGGGGCTGTCCAGAATGACGCTGCACCGGGCCCGCATCCACAGAACTTTGCCGTCCAAAATACGGCGGCGGATCATACATTCGGCTGCCCGATGATCAGCTCTGGCCCGCTCGATGGCGTCTAAGAGACGCGGGCGATCTTCTTCCGTGATGTAATCGAGGACCTGACGGGCGTGGCTGAGGACGTCGCCGGGGGAGCCGTGCAGGAGGCGGAAGAAATTTTCGCTGGCCCGCAGGCCTTCTAACTGTCCGTTGGCAAATTCGTAGAGGGCGATGCCGCCGATGATACCGGTGAAGAGATGATTAAAGTTGGTGCTGGGATCCAAAAGTTCGTCAAAGTCCTTGATGTCCGGCCAGTTGGCTTGGACCAGATCCGGCGTGCCGACGTGGTTTTCCTGGCGGCTCATGAGCCGTTCATAATCCGCGACGGGCATGGGCTGGGCGAAGAAGAACCCTTGGATGCAGTCACAGCCGATGGTTCGCAGGAAATTGACTTGTTCCCGGGTTTCGACCCCTTCCACGATGACGGGCATGCGCATCCATTTAGCCATGCGGACGATGGAGTTTAAGATGTTGCCGCCCCGTCCGGTGGTGCCCTGCTGATCGAGAAATTTGAGGTCAATTTTAAGGACGTCTACGGGTAGATCCTTGAGCATGTTCAGGGAGGAGTACCCGCTGCCGAAATCGTCCATCAGGATTCGGAAGCCATTTTTTTGCAGTTCTTTCGTCACGGCGATGATCTGTTGGGGATTGTCGGTGTAGGCGCTCTCCGTAAGCTCCAATTCTAAAAGATAGGGCGGAAGGCTATATTTCTTGACCAACATGTTCAGGATACTGACTAATCGAGGACTGTAAAAATCAATTCGGGAGACATTCACCGAGATGGGCAGCGGTTTCTTCCCTTCGTCCAGCCAGCGGCGCAGGAGGCGGCAGGTCTCTTCCCAGACGTATTGGTCAAGTTGGAAGATGAAGCCGTTATGTTCAAAGACCGGGATAAAGTCCGCAGGCGGGATCATGCCTTGCCGCGGGTGGAGCCAGC
>CAJPQU010000005.1 GCA_905372875.1 uncultured Schwartzia sp.
CTCTCCCGCGAACGGAAAAGAGCGAATGTGCGGTGCGCTACCTATTCTCGTCCCCAAAGGCCAAGAATAACAGCGAAACCAAAATCCCCTTCCCCATCTCTCGCAGGTCAAACGGCGATTGTTGATCAGGCAGTTCTCCTGGCTTCAGGTCTTAGCCCTCCTACGCCTTCCCAGAGGAAATTCCCCAGTGACATATATAGGAGCGCTCGCTGTTACAGTGGCGGGACCGCGTTGGCTTTTCCAACTTTTCTATTGAGTCTTCCGACACCTGATCCAATCTCTATGCGGTTTTCAATCTTCCTTCATCAAATTTACAGACTCATCATAGCACGCCGGAAAACGTCTGTCAAGCGAATTTATACAAAACTTTTTCAAATTTCGTATCGGTTTCCCCACATGGCACACCCTAAAACCACCACTTGACACAACCCGCCCCAACGTCCCTTGCCGCGGGTAAAAGTTAGGCGATCGCGGGTTTTCTTACCAAACCTTACCCAAGATGAACCACATCCGTGCCCGGCTCTTCGCCTCTTCGCTGGCGTTGGCCGAAAGGCCGATACGCCGGGCGTAGTCGAAGCGGGCGAACCAATCGTTGGGCTTCGTGTAGTTTATCCCAACACCCCATCCCTTGAGTGTCGTGCTGGTATGGGATGCCTTGTCCATCATGTGGCCGGTGTCAAAATAGGTACTTAACGACAGACCCGGGAGCGGCGTATGATAGCGCACCTCTAAAGAACCTAAAAATCCGTTCTCCCCCGAGGCCTCGCCTTGGGGATACGCCCGTACGCCGTTCGCACCGCCGAGGTACATCTGCTCCGAGCTGTCCAGCGTCCCCCGGGACGCCTGTCCTTGCAGCTTCAGCGTAACGTCCGTGACGTGCCCGATGGCCTGCACCCCCGTCACATTCGCCACTGCTTTAGTAAAGGTTCCCTTCGCCTCGCTGTTCGCATCAAAAAGTTTCCCCCACGAAGAGCGGGAAGTGAGATTGACCTTGCCCGCCGTTACCGTCGCGTCATAGGTCAACGCTGCCCCCGGCTGACGCTCCGCCCCCGTGATTCCTACGTGAATCGACTGAGAGTTTTTCTCCCGGTTCATGATCGGAAATTTATCCAGCTCATCCTTCATCAATCGGTAATCAAAGCCATAGGTCACTTTCAGTTCCCGGTTTGACAAATGATAGAGAGGAACGCTGCCGAAGAGGCTGATGGTATTGGCGATGCCGTTCGCCCCCAGACGGGCCGCCGCCCGTCCCAACTGATAATCCATGCGGCTGAACCCCAGCCCGAGAGTCGCACCGCCGCGTCCCACCAAGGTTTCATAGTTCACATAATAATTGTGCATGTTGTGATTCGACAGCATCCCCCCGACGCTCACCCTGCCGCCCCGGCCATCCACGTCATAGAGATTTTCCTGCACTCCGTAGCGATAGCGGCCCGAGGAAGTATTACCGTAATTTTCCACATAGAGAACCGTGCTCTCAATCTTGCTCTCCTCGATGCGTACCGTCAGATTGCTGGAACCGAAGGTGCTGCCGGGGCTGAGCACCCCCACCGCCTTCGTTCCCGTAAGGCCGCTGATCCCGTAAAGAGCCGTCTCCAAAGAAGCCGTTTCTATGACGCTCCCTTTCTTCAGCCCGTTCAGAAATCCCCGAGCCACATCGTCCTGTAAACGGCTGTGATTCTCAATGATGACTTCATCGTAGCGCCCGGGAATCACCGCCACCTTTACGATTCCATCGGCGCTGTCCTGCACGGGAAGATAGGCTGCCGCTGCGGGATAGCCGTGCATGCGGCAATAACGTGTCACCGCGTCAATGGCGGTGTTGAGATCCGCCAAAGTAATCTCCTTATTGAGGCATGGCTCCAAAATTTTTGTCAACGCGGCCCGATTCACCTTGAGATCCGGCGCATCAAGGTCGATACCCCGTACTGTGAAGCGAACCTCCTGCCCCTCCGTCGGACGATCCGGCGTCACGTTCTCCACCTGTGCCGTGCCTTTCGGCTGCTGCTCTTTGATCTCCTGCCCGGGCTGCGACAGAGATGACGCGGCCAGTGCCGTCGAGGCAAAAGCACCCGCCGCCAGCGTGATGATGATCCCCCGGCCCAGCGTATGATACCCTCCTGATTTCATCGCTTCTTCGCTCCTTGCTGCTGAATTTGGCAAACCTGCCGTGCCTTTTTCCCACGGCCTCGCCTTCTTTTATTTCCGTTCATCCCGCGACGGCCTCACACCGCCCCAAGGAATTCCGCTGAACACCCGATGATCCGACTGCCTTTCCCTGATAAAGCCGTATCTCAACGCATCGCCATCATATTTACTGCGCCGCCCATCGTCTCAATACCGATATGAAGATTGCGATCCGGCTCCGCTGCCACCAGCATCGCCTCGTCCACATCCTCGTCCTGCGCGTTGATCCGAATGCCCAAGGCCGCCGGAACATCACTGACCGCCGCCGCACTGGGCAGCGATGCCAGCCAGCCCGTCGGCTCTGCCGTATCCGAAGCCGCCGCACTGGCCACTGGCCGGAGACTTGGCTCCGTTTTTTCCTCAATGCGGCTTACGCCTGCATCCTGGGATTCAAGCGCCATGGCAGCTTCTCGGGCCGCTTCCGTCAGATCGACAGACGGCTCTTCCGTCTCCCGATACGCGGAGAGATCTGACAATCCCCACGACACATCGGAACGCGCCCCCTGCGCCGACGCCGGGATACCGATGCGGCTCTCCGGGCCATAGTCCGGAACCCGAGATAGATTGACGCCCTTCTTCTCATGACGAAGCTCGATGGCCGACATCCGGTAGAAATGCGTCGCGTCCCAATCCCGAGACGCTCGCTGATAGGAAAGATGGTCGGGGACAAAATCCCTGTCCGCCAAAGCCGCCTGATAATCACCGGGCAGAGTTACCCCAACGGTCAAGGTGCCGGGCCGGAAGATGTAGTTTTGTCCGTAAAGCCCCGCAGCGCTGCCGTCGTGCGCTATCCATTGATAGTGATATACCCCCGGAGTGTTGCGAATCTCTGCCCATGTCTTGCCGCCTTCCCACTGAATATGAACATTCGGCGGAACATCGGGAGAAATAAGCCCCGTTTCCCCCGTAAGCGGCCGCAGCGTCGGCACCGGCTCCGCTGCTGTATCGTTAGGCGCCATCTCCGACGGTACATCCATATGGAGTGTCCGCCGGGTGATGGTGCCGGTGCCGTGCTTTGTATCTGACAACGCACCGCTGGCGTCCATCTGGAAATTCGACGTCCCGTACGCATTATTCGTATTCAACGTGATCGTATAATCCACCTGATGATGGACCGGCCCTTCTGTTTGATTGTCCACCGAAGCGTTCACGCCATCCGTATAGCGAGCCGTCGTCGCAGCGATGTTCGGGTTTTCCGTGTAATCCTTACGGTATACCGCGTCGTTAAAGGCGTTAGCAAAGGCTTTCGCTGCATCCGCTTGCTTCACAGCGTCCGTACCATCATACACCTTTTCCGTATGCGGCGTCCCCCCCGCATAGTGAAGCGTCCGCCGGGTAATTTTGCCTTTGCCCTTCAAGCTGAAGGAGGCAAGTTCATAATTGCCATTGGCGCCCGTCCACTTCAGGAGATAATCGACCCCCAGCGCGTCATTCGCGCCGCCGTTCTTCCCAGCATCCTTGACCTCGTCCCCGGTACCGTCCGGGTTCTCCCGGTAAACGGCGCGTTCCACATCAAGTCCGATGCTGTCTACCGTATCGCTACCCACTAAATCGCCCGTCTGGATCCGAAGATTGCTCTTCAAGTGATTCGGGTCCGTGACCGCTGTCGTACCGTCGTATACCTTATCAATTCCCGTGTCGTGATTGAGCTCCGCGTGGATCGTCTTAGGATTAATCACGCCCCGGCCCGCCAGTGTCGTCTTATCGCCTTCCTTTTGATGTTCCGGCGCCGCCTGCACGGCGTAATTGCTTGCCTTGCTGCCGGTCAGCTGGAAGTTCTGATAATAGACTTCTTTCGTCGTCACCGTGCCGTCATCCTTACGGGCGACATCCTTATCCGAATACGCTCCTGTCGCGTTGGTAAGCTGTACGTTTCCGCTGTCGCCGGCAATCACGCCCGTTTTACGCGCGTCGTCGCGGCCTTTCATCTCCACATCGTCGAGCGCGTTATGCCCGAGCCCCGTATTGCCGTCGTAGGTTTTGTGATTCGTCGCTTCCGTTCCCTTGCCCGCTTTAAAGTCCACATACACCACGCGCTGACGGATCTTGCCGTCCATATTGAACGTCTTGGTCGTCACGACCGCCGTCGCGTCGTCCGTATCTTCCAATGTGTAGTTTCCGTTGCCGTTTTCAATTTTTACCGCCGCGTTTACATGGTTCGCGCCGGACACAGTTCCTTCCGGATAGGCGTTTGCATTCTCCGAATCGTACGCCATACTGTCCGTCGTAACCTTAACGCCCTGGTTCCTGTCCGCCTCCAGCAGCCCTTCGTACTGAACGCTGTTTACCAGGTTTCCGCCGGCGTCGTAAACCGTCTTCGTCCCGTCGTAAATCTTATCGTAAGCGACGTCCGTCTTGACCTTAATCGTGCGCGGCGTGATCGTATTGCCGGCCACCGAATGGTTGCCGACGATCCTGCTCTGCGCGGTGGGATCGAGCACATAATCGCCGGAGAATTCCGTCTTGATGCCCGTCACCGTATAATTGATCGTACGGTTCCCCTTGCCGGCGTTCTTATCCGTATAAGCACCGGTGCCCTCGTACATGATCTCGATGACTCGGCCGTCCGGCATCGTGTAGAAGAATTGCAGCCCCTTGTCTCGTGGGTCAGTTTTCGTACTGTCTTTATAGAACGTCGCCCCATCGATGGACTTCGTTCCGTCATACTCTTTGATCGCATAATTTTCCTGCTTATCAACATTCGCCCCGATAATGGCCAGTGGCTTAATCTCACCCTTATCCGCCGCTTGCGCAAAGTATAGCGTATCCGCAATGGTATAGTTCTGAGCGATCTTCTTTTGCGCCGTGGTGCCGTTATCCGCCATATACTGAAGGGCGTCTGCCAGGCCTTGATATTTGACCGCCTTATGGCCGGCGTGGGGATCAGGGGTAAAGACATCCTCCGCGCCGTTGCCGTATTGGCCGCTGAGCTTATCCAAAGCACCACTCGAAAGCGTGAGACTCTCTCCGCCGATGCCATTCAGCGTTACGCCGCCCGTAATATCCGTCTTATGAATGGTCGACGTATTGTCGAAATCCCGCTGTGCCTTGCCTACGTTCGCCGTCATCCGCGCCTTGTTGATCGTCCCGGTTCCGGAAAGCTGCGCAATCGGCGTGCCATGCTCGTCAACCAGCGCGTAATTCTGATTGACCTTGCTGTCCCCGGTCAGAGTCACCGTATAATTGACGGTCTTATTCGTTCCGGCGTTTTCGTCCGTATATTCAGCGCTCACCGTATAGCCTGAGCCGTCCTTATCGGACAAGAGCCCCGCAATCGTGACATTTTTCTTCACGTCGCCCGCCGCCTGTACGACGGCCTTCGTCGTATCATACGTCTTGGTGATGGCGGTATTTTCCTGCACCACCGCCGTAACCGTTTTCGGCGTGATAGCGCCCGTAGTGCTCTGCGTAAACGTACCGTTCGTCTGATCAACGCCGCTCAGACTGGAAATATCGTAATTATCCTTATCGATGCCGATCGTATAATCGACCCGCTTGCCGGTTCCCGCGTCCTTATCCTCATACTGTGCGCTTTTAATCGTATAAACCAGATTGGACACAGTGCCGTCGAGCTCGACGTGGTTTATACCCGCCTCAGCATTATTGACCGCCGTCGTCGCATCGTACTCTTTCGTGATGGAATTAAAGAAGAATTTCAGATTGCTGCCCGTCAGCACCTTCTGGGTGATGATGCCGTTGCCCGTCGTATGGGAATAGCCCGCCGGATCCACTGCCAAAGCGTTCCCGTTTTTATCCGTCAGCTGATAATTCCCCGCGTCGCTCCCGGTGAGCCGCAGATGACTGTATACGACGTTGTCCTGCGTCCCCGGTCGGTTGTCCTTAACGTTTGGCGAGCGATACTGCGCATCGTAGTCCGTATTCAGATCGAGAGCATCGCCCGCGCTCTTCTGGCTGGCTACGCTGTCCACCAAACCCTTAGCCGGATCGGTAACCGTCGTATTTCCATCATATTCCTTCGTGACGGGCTTAAATTCCGCCTTGATCCCCTTGGGGCTGATGATCCCCGTTTTCCCCGCAAGACCGCTGGTATCGATCTCATAATTGCCGCTGTCGCTCACCGTGGCCGTAAAGGTAATCCCTTGGCCGATGACATTCCCGGCGCCGTCACGGTTGACATTCTTGCTAACATACTGAGCCGTGCTGCTGTTCGTCGTGTCGCCGACCAGCGCCGCGCCGGTATGCCCCGTCGCGCGGGTAAACGTCACGACGGAATCCCCTGACAGCAGATTCCCCCCTGCGTCCTTCACCGTCGTCGTGCCGTCATAGGTTTTATTGAGGGGCGTCCCCGTCACTGCCGCCACGATCCTACGCGGCGTGATGGTACCCCTCGCCGTCTTGGTGAACTGTGACGGCGTCCCGCCCGTCACGTTGAAATTATTCAGACTATCCCCCGTCAGCTTTACGGTATAAGTGACGGTTTTCGTCGTGACCGCACCGCCGGAATAGGCGACGTCCTTACTGTCATACTGCGCCGAATCGATATTATAATCAAGCGTCAGGCGCTCTGTCGAGCCGCCGGCCCCCGCGATTTCCACATAAGGAGCGCCCCCGACAATATGGCTGCGCGGGTCGAGGACATTCGCGTTGCCGTCGTACTCCTTATCAATGCCGTTTTGCAAACCGAATTTTACATCGGCGGCGTTGATATTGCGCTTATGGATCGTACCGGTGCCAAAGAGCGCCTGTACCGTCATCCCGCCGCCGTGAGATATCGTCGCCATATTCTGAACGGCGTAGTTATTGACATTTTCGCCCAGCGCGTCGGCAATGCCCGTATATTCGACGTCCTTCGTCCCCGCGTTCGCATTGGCGGTAAACGTCGAGCCGGTCCTTTGCCCGTAAACGCCCTTGATCTTCGTATCATCGTGGCCGTCGCCGGTCACGAGCCCGGTGAAGGTCGTCACTACCTGATCTGTCGGCTGAATGCCGCGCACTTCCGCCTTGCCGTCGTACTCCTTCGAGACCGGCGCGAAGGTCACTGTGAGCTGCTTTTTATTGATCGTCCCCTTGCCGGTGACAGTGCCGCCCGCGGCGACAGGCGCGCCGCCGTTATAGACAAATTGATAATTGCTGGCGTCCGCGCCGCCCGTCGTCTGAATTGTATAGGTAACGTCCTTCTGTACGACGGCGCCGTTTCCGTCCACCGCCACATGCTTATCCGCGACGCCGTTTTTCGTGTACTGCGCCGTGCTGGCGTTCACCGTACCGTCGGCGAGCAGGCCGGTCATCGTCACCAGACCGTTCCCCGTCAGGGACGTACCCGAGCCGTCCACGACGTTCGCATTGCCGTCGTATTTTTTCGTCGGGTTATTATCCGCCAGCGCCACCGTCACGGTCCGCGGCGTAATAACGCCGGTGCGATCCGTGCCGTTTTCAAAATAGCCGCCCGTCAGCGCCGAATCATCGACCACATAATCCGCGTCCGCGTCCGGCTGCGACGTTGTGGGGCCGTCGTATTTCGCCCGGAAGGTGACCTGCTGCGCCGCCTTATTCTGGCTGTTTTTCGAGGCGTATGCGCCCGAGTGATCGCTGGTGGCGAGGTCTTCCACCACCGCGTCGTTCCCGGTGCCAAAACGCACGCCGACCGACCGCAAATACGAATTCACGGTCACCGCGTGGCCGTCCGCATCCGTCCCGTTGACCGACGCGTCGTTATCGTAAACCTTCGTGATCGGGACGTTCTGTCCGTCGGCGCCCTTCCGCCAGTTCCAGACAATATCGTTCGCCGTCACCGTCGCCTGCGTGATGGTGCCGTCGCCCTTTCCCGTCGTCGCAGCGTTGCCCGTAGCGGAATCTACCAGCTGATAGTCGCTATTATTGATGGCGAGCCCCGTATAAGTAACGTTGTTATGCGTCCCCGGACGGTTGTCCTTAACATGTTTGGAATCATACTGCGCGTCCGTGTGCGTCAGCGTCACCGTATCCCCGGCTATGACGCCGCCGTTGCCGTTGTATTGGTCCGTCGAAAGATTCGCGCCAATGACCTTCGTCGTCCCATCGTAAGCCTTCGTCACGTCGGCAAATTTGGCGATCAGTTTCTTCGGCGTGATCGTTCCCTTCGCCGCCAGCGTAGTCATAACGCCCGTCGTATGGTTCAGCGTGTAGTTGTTCGCTTTGTTTCCAGTGAGATTAATCGTATAGGTGATATCTTTCTCGGCGGGCTGGCCGTTCACCCAGCGGACATGCTGATCGCTGTAAGTCGCTGTCTGAGTAAAGGTGGTGCTGTCGCTGGCGATAAGGCCTGACACGCTGACGTTCCCCGTCAGGGTCACGTTCGCGTTGCCGTCATAGATCTTATCGATGCCGGTCGTCTTGTTGAGCGCCGCATTGACATTCTTCTTCTCGATACGGCCTTTCATCTTCGCCGCACCCGTCCCGGTTCTGATGGAGGCAGAGCCGACCGTCGGCGCCGCGTCGTAAGTATAGTTATCCAGCCGATCCTCTTCGCCCGCCGTCGCCTGCGCCGTAATGTCGAAAGAGGCCTGCGTCGCCGCCGTCGCGTAGCCGGAATCTGATGCGTTCGACGTCTCCGTGCCGCTGCTGTCGAGGAACTTGGCGCCGGCGCCGGGAGCAAAGCTGATATACGGCTTATCCGCCGCGATAATGCCGCTCTCCCCCACCGCGTCCTGCACCAGCGAATGGCCCGCAGGAAGCGTATATCCCGAAGTCGCGTCGTACTCTTTTGACGGCGTGACCGTCTCTCCGCCGCCATTTTTCAGGACGAAGCCGTCCGCCTTCACCGTCCGCCGCAGGATCGTCCCCGTGCCGACGAGCGCGTGCGAGGTATTGTTCTCCACATTGTCAAAGCCGTTATTGGCTCCGTCGTTATGATAGAAAAGAACCTTACCGTTCTCATCCACAAGACGGTAATTCTTCCGATCGCTTCCCGACAGAGTTATCCCCGTATAATTGACCTTTCGGTCGTTCGCCGCCGTGCTGGCGTTTTTATTGTCATAGGCGACCGCCGCCCCGCCATATCCAACGGTTACATCATCTTTAATCCCGACTATCGTAACAATCTTCGCCGAACTGTCATCCGTTATATTGCTCGCGGGCGAGTAAGCATTGTTTACGATATTCGTCGTACCGTCGTAAGTTTTATCGAGGTTCGTCTTCTGCGTGAGGCTCAGCTTAATATTGCGCGGCGTGATCGTCCCATGTTCCGATTCTGCCGATCCAGACGCCGCGACGTTAAAGTCGTAATTCTGCGCGACCCCCGATCCGTCGTCTATCAGCGTGAGGCCGCTATAATTCAGCGTGACATAGTAATCCTTCCCGACTTCTTTGACTTCTACCTTCTTCTTATCATCTGGTGTGGTTGCAGCGTCATACTCCACTTTTGAGCGATAAAATGTGCCGGTAACAGTTCCCGTGACCTGCACATGTGCCTTATCCCCTTCGACGACGCCTGTATCGCCATGCGCCGGGAAAAGAGATACCGGCCCGCTCGTAGCCGCGGCGTTCGAGGTCCCGTCGTATTCCTTCTCCACCTGATCCAGCGTGCCCGACGTCGAGCCCGAGAGCTTGCGCTTTTCAATCGTAAAATCGCCGCCCGCGACGTCGTATTGATCGGACTGGAAAAGGACATGTGCCTTTGCCTTATTGTCGTATGTAAGATTAACATTCTTTACCCCGGTATCGCCGCTCGTGCCGTGATTCGCCGTGATGACGTTGGCATCGCCGGTGCTTCCATAGCTGTACTGTACATTGTTGATCGCTAAATTCGTGCCGTTATAAACTTCTTTCGGGTTGTAGCCCTCTTTTTCCCAGTTCTTTCCCTGATGCGCGATATCTCCGATGGACGCGGCGTCCCCCATCGTGTACTCGTACTTCACCGCCACGATGCCCCGGTAAAAAGCCGTCAGCGTAGGCAGCTCGTTATTAGAATGAATGCGCCAAGTCGTCCGCGACCCGCCGGTAGAGCTGATATGATCTGCGCCCCAAGGCTCAACTTTGTACGTCCCGGTATTCGCCCCCTCGATGAAAGTTTCATACCGTTTATATTCAGGTTTAAGCCCCGTATGCACTTGCACTGAACTGGGTGGATTGCCTGCATTGGGTTGAGCCTTGTCAGAAAAATAAAAATACCCGTTCAGATTGCCCGTTTGCGGATTATTATTTCTGGCATAGCCGTTCCACCCCGACCACATCAGATCGGTTTCCGCAGGGGTAGAGTAAACACGTTCTACAACGGCTCCAGTCTTATCACTGCCAATAATACCGTACTTTACTTCACCTTTGTTATACACATCACTAATGCGAGTGCCATGAATAGCCGAGCCAACAATACCACCACCAAACACTTTACGTTCATTATACGAACTGCGAATCGTACTATTATCGACGAGCCCCACAAGCCCACCTGTCATGTCCTCCGATCCGTTGCCATAGACATCTCCGCCCGCCTTGACTCCCACATTCTGTATGAGGGCTTTTTTTGCCTGCCCCGCCACTGTTCCCGCATATCCCCCAAAGGATCGCACCGAAGCCTCGGGCGACATCACACCTTTAGCAAAAAGCACATTCTCTATGCGGCTGACACCTGCACCGCCATCGATTGTGGAAAAAAGTCCCGCATCTCCTGAAGCGAAAGGAATATTCAAATCATAAATCGTATAAAAATTCCCGTCAAAATTGCCGGAAAATGTAGAGATCGGAGTAAAATTCCCGCTGAGGGTGATATCCTTTCCCAACATGTAATTCCCGTTCGTCTTGCTTTGCATATTTTGCAGTTGGATGCCCTTATTGACCAACATGTAAGCATTAGCTTCTGTCGCCAGTGCCCCATTTACCTGCCACCCCAAGGTCACCGGGGATGCAGATGAATCGGCGGCGCCATAAGAATCCCCCACCGCCGCGTCATAGCCGATGTGGACATAGCCGTTCCCGTTAGCTGTCACTGCCGCATCCGTATTCGATTGCAGATTCACCGTAGCCTCGGCCGACTCTATGCTCTTCGTATTCAGAAAGCGGATATTCCGCCCGGCCATTTCCACATGACTGGCCTTAATCGACCCGCCTTTCGTCGGATCAACGAGGTTCACCACATCCATCGTCGTCCCAGCGGCGGACAGGGGGCATGATCCGGTAGCGGCAAACGTCGCTTGATTGATGGTGTCAATCGCCTGCGTAGAGGCGGCAAAGGTCCCCGCCCCCACATCCACCTTCGCCCCAGCGCCGAAGATGACGCCGTTGGGATTGACGAGATAGACATTGCCCCCATCACTCTTCAGCGTCCCGTCAATAAAAGAAGACCCTTGCCCCTTGACAAGGTTTAGGTAATTTTTCCCGGCCCCGGAAAAATGAACCGTCTCCTGCTGCTGGATAGAAAAATCCTGCCAGCCAACGACATTATTTGTCTCCGTCCCAGTGACTGTCATGGTCTTCGTCGCCGCATTGACGGCGGCCGAAGCACCATCAACCCCCTGAGGCATCCCGTAGGCCACCTGGGGAACAATGCTCACCGCCCCCGCCATCAAAGCAATGGCCACCTGCCGCGACAGCCACTTTTTATCCGCTGAATGACTCATTCTCTCCTCACTCCATTTATGGCAACACTACCCCACTTTTATAATCTGATTATAACCTGACCAACAAAAATTTTTCAAGGGTATATAGACCTACAGTCATAAAAAATAAAACGAAGGTTGACAATCTCTCTTTTTTTGTGCCCCCATTGACACCAAATACGATACTACCTATACTAAGAAGCGGAGGAGTGAAAATGTCAAAATGGGAGAAATTATTACGGCGCATACATGCCTTATCTGTGAATCTCCGTTTTGCCGAATTACAAAAAATATTGGAAAGCTACGGATATGTGATGAAAAGCCCCCCCAGCGGAAGCAGTCATTGCACATTTAGAGTTCCCTGGCCGAACATTCCCGACGCGAGGGTATCAGTATGAACCAATACTGCGTCTACCTGCTGTCACGCAATGACGGCATTTCACGCGAATAAAAGGGTCTGTTATCTATCCGCAAACCCAAAATCATGATCTCCACTAAAAAAGCCTTGCCACGTATTCGTGGCAAGGCTTTTTTAGTACGCTCATTACTGCAGCAGACTTAATACGGCACTGCTGTTTTGGTTAGCTTGCGCCAGCATGGATTGACTGGCTTGCTGGAGAACGTTGTTCTTCGTATATTCTGCCATTTCGGCCGCCATATCGGCGTCTCGGATGGTGCTTTCGCTGTTTTGTGTGTTCTCCTGCTGGGTAATGATATTGTTACTGGTCATTCCGAGACGGCTCTCAACGGCACCGATGTGTGTCGCCTCATCCGTCACCTTTTGCAAGGCCGTCTCAATGACGTTGATGGCTGCGTTGGCAAATGTCTGACTGGAAATCCGCAAGGTCATCCCCAACGACGATTTCAGTCCCAGCGACGTGCAGCGCAGATCTGACAGCCCAATCTTCACTGCCTGATTAGATTTCGTCCCCGTCTGGAGGACAATGGAGTTGTCCGGCGAAGGGTCCTCTGCGCGAATCTGTTCCGTAAAATTATTTAAGACCGTATTCACGGATTGTTTCACTTTACCATAGCGGTCCGTTACGCAGATCGTAACTCCCGAAATCTGACCATCCAGACCAGGGTCAGTCGCCACAAATGTCATGGCCGGTTTATGATCAGCAGTATAAACCTTATTGCCGGAAGCATCCGTCCCGATCTCGTCAGTAACCGGCATTTTTAATTGAAATTCTGGCCGTAAGATGCCTTGAGCAAGTCGCTTAAAAGTTAAATCAATGGGTGGAAAAAACGGAATGGGGCTTTCCTTTTGTACCGGAAATGGCTGTGTATAAGTTACTCCCTGCTTAACATAGGAAATTGTTACCGTGTCCGTGGGAGCAATATCTAACTTATTCCCCGTCTTATCTCTCAGTTCCGTAAACGGCGTATTTTCGTCCGTACCTTCCCAAAAACTTTGATTGACCAGCGAAGTATGGGTACCGGGACTCTTCACGAAGTGATTGTTCGTCCCGTCCATGAGCTTCATTCCATTGTAGGTAACATTCGCGTTATCGTCGATCTGCTCCACCATCTGGTCGAATTCCCGCTGAATGATCATGCGGTCTTCATCGGTATTCGTATCATTCGCCGCGTTGATGACCTTTTCCTTTAGGGTACGGAGAATCTCAATGTCACTCTGCACCGCGCCCTCGGCCACCTTCAGCATGCTGTTGCCGTTCTGCGTGTTGCGGTCGTCCTGCCCTAAAGAAAGGATCTGTCCCCGCATGCGCTCCGAGATGGCGTAGCCCGAAGAGTCATCCCCGGCGTTATTGATCCGCATGCCCGAAGAAACCTTCGCCAAACTCTTTTCCAGTGCCTTATTGTTCTTATTGAGCTGGTTCAGCGTGTTCTTCGCCGACATGTTGTTTTTGATGACCATAGCCATGGTGATGACCTCCTGGAATATACTCGCGCCAGCCTTGGCACGTATGAGCGGGACATCTCAGTCCCCGAATCTGTCTGTTACAAACATATTATCGACCATCCCCCCGCTTTTCTTAACCCCACCGGGAAAATTTTCTCATTTCTCTTCAAAAAGTCTTTGCTGTTCTCGCACAGCCTCTTTCAGGTAAAAAACAAATCAACCCCCTTTGACAATCCGGCCGTTACCGGGGATAATAGCCTCAACGAAGTAACCAGGGAGGCCTGCGGCGTGCATTTCATCCACCATATCCGACATCATTTTTTCACCCGGGAATTTCTCCTCTTCCTCGTCGTTGGCGGCGTCAATACCTTCAACGGGACATTTCTGTCATGGCTCTATGCCTTTCTCATACCGAACCACAACGTAGCTTTTAACTGCGGCTATCTTACCAGCAATCTCATCGCCTACTATTTAAATAGTACCTTCATCTTTCCCGAGCCGCTGAGCCTGCAGCGCTGCTTGAAATTCGCCCTCTCCTACGTTCCCAACTACATCATCCAAAACCTCATCGTCCTTCTCTTTTACAACTTTTTAGGCTATCCGCCCATCCTCAGCTACCTCATCGCTGCCGTTTTAGGCATCCCAGTAACGTTTTTATTTGTGAAAATTTTCGCCTTCGGGCGAAGGTAAATGCCCTAAAAATCAGACCTTACCATATCGGAAATTATTTTTTTGCTAAAAGGACAAAAAATCAAAAATTTTGCTTGCATTTTGGAAATAAATTCGCTATGATAAGGATTGTGAGTTAGCACTCAATGACGTCGAGTGCTAACAACTAAGATTTTATAGTTTTCAGGAGGACGATAACAATGATTAAGCCATTGGGCGAACGGGTAGTGGTCAAGGTTTCAGAACAGGACATGAAGACGGCCAGCGGGATCGTGCTGCCGGATACGGCAAAGGAGAAGCCGCAGGAGGGCAAAGTCGTCGCCGTGGGCGAGGGTAAGATGTTAGAGAGCGGCAAACTGGCGCCGATGGTTGTGAAGAAGGGCGATAAGGTCCTCTTCGCCAAGTATTCGGGGAACGAAGTGAAGGTAGACAACGAGGATTACCTCATTATTCGTCAGAGCGACATCCTCGCGATTCTGTAATTCTCTATAGACAATACATTTAGATAATTGGAGGTTCTTTGAGATGGCAAAACAGATTTTATTTGATGAAGAAGCCCGCCGGGCATTGGAAAGAGGCGTTGACGCGCTGGCCAACGCGGTGAAGGTGACGCTGGGTCCAAAAGGCCGCAATGTGGTACTGGACAAGAAATTCGGCGCACCGACCATCACCAATGACGGCGTGACCATCGCCCGCGACATTGAGTTGGAAGACCCGTTTGAGAATATGGGCGCGCAGCTCGTCAAGGAAGTGGCGACGAAGACTAATGACATCGCCGGTGACGGTACAACGACGGCGACGCTCTTGGCGCAGGCGATGGTACACGAGGGCCTGCGAAACGTGGCGGCCGGCGCGAACCCCATGGTTTTAAAGAAGGGGATTGAGCAGGCAGTCAAGACGTTGGTGGAAGAGATCAAAAAGAAGGCGAAAAAAGTTGCGGGCAAAGATTCCATTGCTCAGGTCGCGGCCATCTCCTCTTCCGACGAGGAAGTGGGCAGCTTGATTGCCGAAGCCATGGAGCGCGTCGGGAAAGACGGTGTCATCACCGTCGAAGAGTCCAAGACGATGGAGACGAATCTGCGGGTCGTGGAAGGCATGCAGTTCGACCGTGGCTACATCTCCCCCTACATGGTGACGGATACGGATAAAATGGAAGCGGTTCTGAAGGATCCCTACATCCTCATTACGGATCGTAAGATCTCAGCGATTGCGGACATTCTGCCGATTTTGGAAGAAGTCGTCAAACAGGGCAAGGAACTCATGATCATCAGCGAAGATTTAGACGGCGAGGCGCTGGCGACGCTGGTAGTGAACAAGCTGCGCGGCACCTTCCGGGCGCTGGCGGTTAAGGCTCCGGGCTTTGGTGATCGCCGCAAGGCCATGCTGGAAGATATCGCCATCCTGACGGGCGGCACGGTCATCAGCGAGGAGCTGGGCCGCAAACTGGACAGCGTTACGATCGCTGATCTCGGCCGGGCCGGCCAGGTACGGGCGACGAAAGATGAGACCACCATCGTGGATGGCGTGGGCGATAAGAAGGCCATCAAGGCTCGTGTCGAGCAGCTCAAGAAGCAGGTAGCGGAGACAACTTCCGATTTCGATAAGGAGAAGCTCCAAGAGCGTCTGGCGAAATTAGCGGGCGGCGTAGCGGTCATCGAAATCGGTGCAGCCACTGAGGTGGAGATGAAGGACAAAAAGCTCCGCATTGAGGATGCGCTGAACGCCACCCGGGCAGCGGTGGAAGAAGGAATCGTGGCCGGCGGCGGCGCGACCTTCATCGATATTCTGCCGGCCCTTGACAAGATCAAAGCCGACGGCGACATCAAGACGGGCGTTGACATCGTCAAACGGGCCGTGGAAGAGCCGGTGCGTCAGATCGCGAATAACGCGGGGCTCGAAGGCTCGGTGGTCGTCGAAGAACTGAAAAAGGCCGGCTCCGGCAAAGGCTTCGACGCGCTGACCGGCGAATATGTAGACATGATCAAGTCCGGTATCGTCGATCCGGCTAAAGTCACCCGCTCGGCACTCCAGAACGCCGCCAGCATCGCGGCTATGGTGCTGACCACGGAGACACTGGTCGCCGATAAGCCGGAGAAGAATCCGCCGGCAATGCCTCCAGCCGGCATGGGCGGCGGTATGCCGGGTATGATGTAAGATTCGACGGCCGTTAAATCGCATGTAAACGGAACGACATATCGTTGTTCCCCAATGAGAAAACCCCGGCGCGGATGCGCCGGGGTTTTCTTCTGCCCATCAAGAGAGCTTTGTCCCACACCGCCGAATGCGCGAGGGGGTGAGGCTCTCTTTTACAATCCTTATTCAGTTTCCTGTCGAGGCTGAGCATAACGGCCCGGTTTAACGTGGTGCGTCGCGCCCCCTTCTTGTTGATACATACCGCGCCGAACGTTGTATTTATATTCGCCACTGCCACCCAAGCCGTCCCGCGGTCCTTCATCTTCCGCCGCCCAGGCCACGGGGAGTGACGCCCCCGTCACGGCGGCCGCCATCATCAAAGCGCCTAATCCGCTCATCCATTTCGCTGCTTTTTTCATGCCATAACCTCCTTTTGAGATCCATATACTAAATCTACCAGCTGTACATTTATATTATACCACAATCACCAAATGCAAACAACACTTCGCTTGCTTATCCTCCCGCCCTTGTTTTTCCCTCAACAGCTCGATATAATAAAAGAAAAATGGGAGGTATCTCTTATGGAAGCCATCTTTACCCGCAGCAGCGTCCGAAAATTTGAGGAATGCCCCGTGGAGCCGGAAAAGATTGAAAAAATTCTGCGGGCTGCCATGGCCGCGCCATCGGCCAAGAATCAACAGCCTTGGGAATTTTTCGTTGTCACGGCAAAGAACACACTCTTGACTCTGTCCCAAGCAACCCCTTATGCCATGTGCGTTAAAAACGCCCCCGCGGCTTTTGTCTTGGCCGCCCGACGGGAGGGCCTCATCGCCCCGGAATTTCGGGATATCGACATGGCCATCGCCACGGAAAACATGATGTTGGAAATTGAAGCTCTCGGTCTCGGCGCGGTGATGATCGGCGTCGCCCCCATCCCGGAGAATATGGATAAGGTTCGAGCCGCCGTTGTCCTGCCAGAAACCCTTGATCCCTTTACCATTCTCCCCTTCGGCTATCCAGCCAAGCGCCGCATTCCGGAAGATCGCTACGACCCAGCCCGAGTACACTGGATCAAGGCCTGACGCTTCTCAGGCGCGCGCCGCCGTACTGCGCCAAATATGGAGAAGCCGATCCTCCGTGATCTTGTCCACGGGAAAATAAGACGCCTCCATAGCGCGGGCCAATTTTTTCGCCAGCCCCAATTTGACGAAGCCGTTTTCCGTGTCGATAACGGCGATGGGAAGCTTCCGCTTGCCGATGCGCTGGGCTTCGGTGATAGCATCCTGCACCGGATCAGCGCCGGGATGGAGCGCCCGGGTAGCCCGACCATCGGTAATGAGGATCAGCACCGGATCTTGCGCCGGATCCTGCCGATAGATCATGTCCAAAAGATCTTCTGTCTTGAGCAGCCCCTTAGCCAACGGAGTCTTACCTCCGGTGGGCATGGCGGCTAATTTTTTTTGGGCGAAATCCACGCTGCGCGTCACAGGCAGCAATACTTCCGCCTCATTTTTGCGAAAGGCGATCATGCCGACCCGATCCCGCTTTTGATAGGCCTCCATCAAAATCTTGAAGATGACGCCCTTGACGGTCTTCATGCGTTCCCGCGCCCCCATGGAGCCGCTGGCATCTACGGCAAAGAGGAAAATGTTGCCGGTACGCTTTTCCCGAATTTTACTCCGCAGATCTTCCGGACGAATGGCCACAGCACAGCCGTTAGAGGGACGCAGCCGCTGAAAAGGGGCCGCCGCCCGCAGCGTCGCGTCGAAGGCGATGTCCGTGGTGCGCCCTTTCGGAATCCCGGCGCGAACGTAGCGGCCCTGCTTGAGATCGGTTTTCGTGGCGCTGCGCTTGCCGCTGCCCTTCTTCACCTGCCGCGCCCCCGGCGGCTCGACCCAGACAGGTGGCAGAAGGACGCGGGTATCAGCGGCGTCCACGCGCTCCCGGCTTCCGGCATTGGGATTGCCCATGTCTTCCGGCGGCGTTTCGTCTTCTTCTTTGCCCTCATGTTCCTCCGTGTCGATGGGATTCGGCGGCGGCGGGCTGTCAGGCTGAGCGAAGGTTTCTTCCGGAGACGGCTCCTTCTGTTCTTCCGGCGTATCTGAGGGATTTTCCGGCTGCTGCGGCGGCTCCGCCGGGGCCTCAGCCTCGGAAGGCAGCTGACGCATCCGATGAGGCAGGACAAATTCAGAGGCTTCCTCTAAATCCCGGGGCAGCACAAAGGCCCGCCCCGCCAAAGCGGCTACGGCGCGCGCCGCTTCGATGAGGAAGATGTCCGCCCGATGTCCGGCCACATTGGCCTTTAATGTGTAGACCGCCGCTAAGCGGACCATGGCGTCGGACACCTCCACCGCGGAAAGGGTCGCCCGAGCGGCCTTGACTTTCTCCGCTAAGGCCTCCGTCTCCGTCTGCCACGAGGCACGAAACGCCGCCGCGTCTTTTTCATACGCCGTCACCCGCCGGATGATCTCCATGCGATCCGCCTCTTCCGCCGCTGCAGCTACCGAAACGAAGAGGCCGAAGCGATCAAGACAGGCGGCGGGCAGCGTACCGCTCTCTGGGGACATCACCGCCAACACGGTGAACCGCGTCCGCCGCTCTTCCGAAAGGCCGTCCCTTTCCAGGCGGTATCCCCCTGCCTCCTCGATGGTGAGAATGGCGGAGAGAAGATCGTCGCGCAAAAGATTCACGTCGTCGATGTAGAGAAGGCCCCCGTCGGCTTCGTCGATGAGTCCCGGCAGGAGCTTCTTATGTCCGCTGCGGATGGCCTCCTCGGTGTCAATAGAGCCAAAGAGGCGATCCTCGGTGACGCTGACGGGAACTTCCAGCCACGGCCCTTCCGTCAGCTCCCGCGCCCCCCGGGCCAGCGTCGATTTTCCCGTTCCCTTATCACCGCTGATCAAAAGGCCGCCTGTATGAGGATTGACCAGCGCCAGGAGGAGGGCGCGCTTGGCTTTTTCCATCCGGCAGACCGCCGTCAGCGGGTATCCCTGCCGCTTCATTCGTCGATGACCTTATCGACGTCGTCCCAGTTGAGGGATTGTTCCTCGAAGGGGCGACGTCTCATGCGGTGGGGCAGGGCTAACTTCGCCGCCGTCCGCAGATCTTCACGGTTGACCTCGGTGTGGCCGTCCATCGCCGCCAACGTCTCTGCCGTTTTGATGAGGGTGATATCCGCCCGATGGCCGTCCACCCCCAGCACGATGGAGAGCTTCGCCGCCAGCCGCAAGATCTCGTTGTCCGCCGTGACCTGGGGCAGGAGCTTCATGGCCCGCTCGATGCGGCGCACCTCATTTTTCTGCTCTTCCTCCCATTTCGCCACAAAAGCCGCCGGATCGTCCTCGTATTCCAAGCGGCGTTTGATGACCTCCGCCCGTTTATCCAAATCCTTCTCCCCGGCGACGTAAACCGATAGGGCGAAGCGATCCAAAAGCTGGGGCCGGATGTCCCCCTCTTCCGGGTTCATAGTACCCACCAAAGAAAACCGCGCCGGATGGGAATAGGAAATGCCCTCCCGCTCCACAGTATTGATGCCCATGGCCGCTGAGTCAAGCAGCACGTCCACCACATGATCGTCCAAGAGATTGATCTCGTCTACATAGAGAATGTTCCGATTAGCATCTGCCAAGATGCCCGTCTCAAAGGAACGCTTCCCCTCGCGGATGGCCGCCTCAATATCCAGCGTGCCGACGACACGATCCTCGGTGGCGCTCACCGGCAGCTCCACCACCTTCATGGGAAGCAGCTCCACTTCGGGCGCTTTGCCGTCGTATTTTTCGTGGCACTCGTCGCACCACGCGGCGGGCGCGTCGGGATCGTCGTGGAATCGGCAGCCCTTAATGCAGCGCCGGGGCGGAAGCAGATCGGCCAGCGCCCGCACCGCTGTAGATTTCGCCGTCCCCTTCTCCCCTTGGATCAGCACCCCGCCCAGCCGAGGATTCACCACGTTGAGTACCAGCGCCTGCTTCATATTCTCCTGCCCGATGATGGCGGTAAAGGGAAATGTGTCCTGTCTTTTCATAAACTCTGCCTCCTGTATAAATTCCTTCAGCGGCGATCCGCCGCCCCAAATCCTCGCGGTCAATCGTCTTCGTCGTCTTCTTCTAACTCGCCTTCCACGGAGAGGTACAGCGCCTGTAATTTCTCCTTCGTTTCGTCGCTGGCGTTCCACATCTTCCGCTGCTCCGCCTCCAAGAGAGTTTCGGCGATATTTTGCAGCGCCCAGGGATTGACCTTTTTCATCCACTGCTGCACCTTTGGGTCAAAGGCGTATTTCTCGGCGTACTTATCGTACATCCAATCCTCCATGACTTGACTGGTGGCATCCCACTGAAAGCTGATACTGAGGCGGTTGGCCATATCCATGGCTCCCTTGTAGCCGTGTTTCATAAGGCCTTCGATGTATTTCGGGTTCAGGGCTTCCGCCCGCACCACGCGCTTCATCTCCTCGGCCACCGTGCGCATGGCCGGATTGCCCCGGTTGCTGCTGTCGCCGACATAAGATTGGGGCGCTTGGCCACTGAGGCTTCGAACGGCGTTGATCATGCCGCCGTGAAAGCCGTTGTAATCGTCGGAGCTTAAAATATTCGTATCGTGATTTTCCTCGTTCTTCACCGTAAGATCCATCACCGCCAGCCGCTTTTTGAAGAGTTCCGGCTGGTATTCGCCCCGCACTCCGCCGCCAAAGGCGTGCCCGCCCCAGCGCACGTAGACCTCGGCTAAATCCTTCTCGTCCTGCCAATTCTTGGCGTCCAATACCACATTGATCCCCGAGCCGTAGGTTCCCGGCGCGTCGCCAAAGACGCGGTAGGCAGCGCTGCGCCAAGCGTCATCAGGGGACGCGCCCTCGGCCTTCAGCGCGTCGCTGTCCTCACGGATGTGGCGGCGGACGAAATTATCCGCCTCACTCTCTTCCAGCGCCGCCACCATCATGACCGCCTTGTCCATGAGTTCGGCGATCTGGGGCAGCGTATCCCGGAAGAGACCGCTGATCCGAGCCGTCACATCGATGCGTGGCCGCTTTAGTTCGGCTAAAGGAATGACCTCCAAATTGACGACGCGAAGGCTTCCCTTTTGCCAGACCGGCCGGATCCCCAACAGGTAAAGAAACTCCGCGATGTCTTGGCCGCTGCTCCGCATATTCGGCCCAGACCACAGCACCATGCCGATATTTTCCGGGTATTTTCCCTGCTCCGTGATGTACTTCTCAATCATCCGATCCGCTAACTTGCAGCCGGTGATCCACCCCGCCTGAGAGGGCAAAGTACGGGGATCGGATCCGTAAAAATTGCGCCCCGAAGGCAAAAGGTCAACGCCCCCGGCGCTGGGGGAACCTGACGGCCCCGGCGGGACATAACGGCCGGCGAGGGCGTCCATCGTATGCGTCATTTCCTCCCCTGTCCGCGCCAGTCGGGGATAGATTTCCGCCGTGACGTACGCCGCCATCCGGCGCGCTTTCTCCTGCCACTCAGCACTGCCTTCCTTGACAGAAGCGATGGCCATGGCGTCCTCCACGGCGTCTGCCGTAAAGCCTCCTGCTGCGAGGGCAGCGATGAAATCCCGGCCCTCCTGCCGAATACGGCGTTTGATCTCGCTGCCGGTCAGGCCGCTTTTCCCGCAGCCTTCCCAGATATGGCGCTCTATTTCTTCCAGTGTCGTGCCGTACTTTTCCGCCCAAAGATCCGGCAGCGCCCCTACCGCACCGTTGGGGAGGCGCAAAAGATGGAGGGTCTCGTCGATGAGGAGATCCCCGGCGGGCGCTTCCCCCAAGACATGCAGCCCCACATGGATCTCGCTGTCCTGTAATTCCTCAATGAAGCTATGGAGATCCGCCAGATAATCGGTAAAGGACATCCCTTCCTCATAGGGAACAGAATCATCCAGCTTCGCCTGCACCGCTAATTCACGAATTTTCTTCGCCAAAGCTTCGGTCTGCTCCCCATCACTTCCCTTGAAATTCGCGTACTCGTCCATCATCTTCCCTAATTCTGCCAGCTCGTCAAAAGCCCCGGCCTCCGCCACCGGTGCGGGGAGATAGCCGATCAGACAGGCTCCGGAACGGCGCTTGGCGATGATCCCTTCCCCGGTGATCGTCATGAGATAGGGATAGATATTGGGCAGGGAGCCGATGGCGATGTCCGGATAACTGGCCTCATCAAGCCCCGTAGCTTTTCCCGGCAGCCACTCCACATTCCCGTGGGTGCCCACATGAACCACTGCATCCGCCTGGAAAACTTCCCGCAGCCAATAATAGAAGGCCAAATATTGATGGGTCGGCGCAATCTTCGGATCGTGATAGGCCCGCTGGGGATCCATGCCGTACTGACGGGCAGGCTGCACCGTCAGGAAGATGTTGCCGTCCATGGTGCCGGGAACCAAAATATTGCCCTCGTCCGACAGCATGACCCGGCCCGGGGCTTTTCCCCACTGGGCTTCCATGCCTTGGCGGGCGCTCTCGGGGAGCGTATCAAACCAAGCGACGTATTCCTTCGCGGCAAGTTTTTGGCATTCCTCCGCTTGCTGGTCCGTCATGAGGGAAAGATCGTTCGTGGCGTGGCTGGTCATGAGCTGGGCAAGATCCGCCGCTGTTTCCGGCAGGAAATCAATGCGATAGCCCGCCTCCTTCATCCTTCCTAAGAGACGCCGCACGCTCTCCATGGTGTCAAGGCCAGAGGCACTGCCGATATTGTAATTCTTCGGCGGATAATTGTGAAAGATCACCGCCACTTTTTTGTCGGCATTGGAAAGCCAGCGCAGTTTAGCCCACTTTCCCGCCCGGGCCACCATAGCCTTCATTCGCTCCGGCAAGGGCACATATTCCACGGCCCCATCCGCCCGAGTGACCCGTCCCGCGATGGGGACTCCATGGAGCGCGCCATCCAATTCCGGCAGGGCCACGCCAATGGACGTTTCAACGGCGTTGAGCCCCTCGGGGTTCGCCCGCCACTCCGCCTCGGAGGTCAGGAGTGTGTACGCGGTCAGTACCGGCACCCCCAAGGCCGCAAAATCTTCCACCTTGAGATTGCCGTTACCGATCTGGGAAAACTTCATGGTGGTGACCAAGGCGTCGATGACCGTCTTTCCCTCCGCTTGGAAAAAATCACCAAATACCTGCCGCATGGGGGGCATCCCCAAGGAAACATCCGGCATCTGGTTGGAAAAAACCGGGATCACATTGTATCCCTGCTTCTCCGCTTCTTTCACGAAAGCCGCCGGATATTTAAGATCATCCCATATCCATTCGTCCCGGTAAAAGAGCAGCCCTAACGTAGGCCTATCCGATCGGCAGAATTTTTCGCGGTACAGGGAGAGATTCGTCGTATAGCCCTCGGACAGCGCCGGATGATAAATCCCTGCCCAGGCCCGTACCGCCGGTTCATCCGGCTCAGGCAGCGAAGGATCGAATTGCGAGGCCGCATAGCGCCAGAAGTTGCGAAAATTTTCCGCGCCGCCATAGAAACTGTATCGCCGCAGCCGATCCACGACGGCGGGGGCGATCTCCGTCCCCTGCTCTTCCCCGGCCACGCTTTCCACGGCATCTAAAATATAAGGAATGTGGTGCGCCGTCAAAAAAGCGCGGCAATCTTGCCAAAATGCGGATTTCGTCACGTTGTTGATGAAGCGGCCCACCACCAAGACGCTCCCTTGGAGTTTGCGCTCCCAAACGTAGTTCCACTCGCTGGACCGCTCGATCTGAACGACGTTGCAGAGATCGGACAGCGCCCCCTTTTCCTGTAATTCCCGACAGGTCTCCCCCATCACCGCGTAGCGGCGCTTATCGTTCGTCATATAGATGATTTTGACTTCCATAAACCGCCCTCCCTCAGTCACAACTCCGAACCCATCCCGCATCGTCCGACCCCAACACCTCTCACTGGCGCAGATGCACGAAAGCCCGTCCTCCCAGCCAGAATCCCGCCACCAAATACAGCGCTAACACCGCCGCCGAAAGCAGCGATACTTCTGCCCCGCTACCAAGCCCCCGCAAGAGGTAGCTGGCGTGGGTCAGGGGCAGGACTTCAACGGCCCAGCGCACGGCGTCCGGCAGGGCATGGGGCGAAAAGAACGTCCCGCAGAGAAAAGACATCGGCAAAAGGACATACGTGTTCATCTGCCCCATCTGCTCGTATGTCTTAAGCTTCATGGAAGCGAAAAAGCCGATCTCCGCGAAAATGGCGCAGTTCATCACCAGCACCAAGACAAAAAGCGGCGTCAGCGTAAAATGCGCCCCGAAGGCGTAGGCTAAAACGACGATGATAGCGGAAGAAATCAGCCCCCGCAGCACCGCCGCCAACACCTTCCCCACAACGTAGGCATAGGGCCATATCGGCGCGATGAGGTACTCCTCAATGCTTTTATGATAGACCCGCTCAGCGTGGACCGGCGTCACGCTGTTGAAACTGATGTTCATGGAATTGAGGGCCAATATCCCCGGCACTAAAAAATCAAGGTAAGACGCGCCCCCCGCGTTGATGCTGCGCCCCAGTCCCCAGCCAAATGCCACCAGATAGAGAAGGGGCGCTACCATGCGGCTGAGGATAAACGCGGCCAACCGGTGCTTCAGCACCACCCAATCCCGCCAGAAAATGGTCCAAATATCCGCCAGCATCAAAGCCCCTCCTTTCGCCCGGTCAACTCGATGAATACATCCTCCAAATTCGACCGGCGCAGGGAGGCAGCCGTTTCCAGCGTTCCCAAAAAATCTTTTCCTGCCTCCCGGCTGTCAAAGAGGCGAAATTCCCGGTGAGAGCCTTCTTCCCATTCCACTACATAGCTGCCGAGACGTGCCAAGAGGTTCGACGGTGTATCTACCGCCACTAATTTTCCCCGGTTCATAATCGCCACCCGCTCACACAGCGCTTGTGCTTCCTCGATGTAATGGGTGGTGAGAAGGATCGTCGCTCCCGCCTCCGCCATCCCCCGAATGTATTCCCAGATCCGGCGGCGGACTTGTGGATCGAGAGCCACCGTCGGCTCGTCTAAAAAAAGGATCCGAGGCCGATGAATGAGCGCACGGGCGATGAGCAGGCGGCGTTTCATCCCCCCTGAAAGCTGGCGCACGCTGTCATGATAGACCTCGGACAGCTCCATGTAGGACAAAAGCTCGGCGATCCGCTCCGCCCGCTCGGCACGCCCCATGTGGTAGAGGCGGGCATGCAGCTCCAAATTCTCTCCCACGGAAAGATCTTGATCGAAATTCAAATTCTGCGGCACCACGCCAATCATCTGCTTGATGGCGCGTTGATCCGCCGCGTCGTCAAGGCG